>JAEUJK010000809.1 GCA_016794735.1 Gemmatimonadota bacterium
CCCCGATCAGCGCCCCGCGGACGGAGCGCTCCTCGCGTGCGTTCACGACGCGCCGCGCGCGGCCGGCGACGGCACCGCGTCGGGATTCGCGACCGTCGTGAAGTCCTCACCGGGATTCACGTAGCGGTCCGACTCCTCGCCGTACTGCCGGTTGTGCAGGTCGCGATACCGGCCGCCGAGGGCCATCAACTCGGCGTGCGTCCCCCGTTCGACGATCTCGCCTTCCTCGACAACCAGGATCTGGTCCGCACTTTCGATCGTGGAGAGGCGGTGGGCGATCACGAACGTCGTGCGACCCTGGCGCAGCTTGCGCAGCCCGTCGCGGATCATCGCCTCGCTCTCGCTGTCGAGGCTCGAGGTGGCCTCGTCCAGGATCAGGATACGCGGGTCGGCGAGGATGGCCCGGGCAATCGCCACGCGCTGGCGCTGGCCACCGCTCAGCTTCACGCCGCGTTCGCCGACCACCGTGTCGTACTGCTGCTCCCACTTCTCGACGAACTCGTCGACGTGGGCGATGCGCGCGACCTGCCGCACCTGCTCATCGGTCGCGTCGGGCCGCGAGTACGCCAGGTTGTCGCGCACCGTCCCGTCGAACAGGAAGTTGTCCTGCATCACCACGCCTAACGTGCGACGGTACTCGCGCAGCCGCAGGTCGCTCAGCGGGCGCCCATCGAGCAGGATCTCGCCGGCCTGCGGGCGGTTGAAGGCCATGACGAGCCCGATCATCGTGCTCTTCCCCGCCCCGCTGCTGCCCACGAGGGCGGTCGTGCTCCCGGCCGGCGCGGTGAATGACACGTTCTTGAGCACCGGCACGCCTTCGACATACGAGAACGAGACGTTCCGGAACTCCACCTCACCGCGAACGTCGCCCACCGGCGCCTTGGTGGCGTCGGCCGCGTCTTCGGTGGTCATGTCGCGGATCTCGCGAATGCGATCGAGTCCGGCAAACGCCTCGGTGATCTGCGTCCCGATCGACGCGATCCCCACGAGCGGCGCAGCCACCATCCCGATGAAGAAGACGTACATGAAGAGGTCGCCCAGCGTCATCTCGCCGCGGCCGATCGCGCCGCCACCCATCACGATCAGCAGCACCCCGATCACACCGACGATCACCGTCGTCCCCGCCCCCACCGCCGAGGTCCCCGTGATCGTCGATCGCACGTTGTCAAAGAGGCGCTCGGCCCCCTGGATGAACGTGCGCTCCTCGCGCTCTTCCGCCGTGTACACCTTCACGATGCGCACCCCGCCAACGCTCTCGGCGAGGCGGCCGGTCACCTCGGCGTTCAACTCGCCACGCTTGCGGAAGATCGGGCGCAGGCGCTTGAAGGCAATCGCCATCATCGCACCAAACCCCGCCAGCAAGACGATGGTCAACGCCGTGATGCGCCAGTTGAGCCAGAACAACACGCCTAACGCGATGACCGCCGTGAGCAACCCGCCCACCAGCTGCACGATCCCCGTCCCCACCAGGTTCCGCACGCCTTCCGCGTCGGACATGATGCGCGAGATCAGCACCCCGGTCTTGGTCGAGTCGAAGTAGGAGACCGGGAGCCGCAGCACGTGCTTCTGCACGGCAATGCGCATGTCGGTGATGGCGCGCTGTGCGGCGATCGAGACGACCTGCGACAGGCCGAACGAGGTGATCGCCTGCACGACCGTCGCCGCACCCGCACCAAGGGCGAGCGGCCACAGCAGGTCGGTGCGCTGCTTTCCGATCACCGTGTCGATCAGGAACTTCGAGCTCGCCGGCAACACGAAGCCCGCCAGCCGGTTCACGATCATCAGGGCGAACCCCACCGCCAGCGATCGGCGATGCTCCCAGATCAGCACCCGGGCTTCCGCCCAGGCGCGGGACATGTTCACCTTCTTCTTCGCAGCAGGCTCCTTCGCCATCGTTTCGCAGGGGACGGGGCCGGGAAAGGTAAGCGTTGCCGGGACCCTCGCGCCGGTCGGACGAAACCGGCACCGCCAGCCGCCGTACGATTCAGCACTCTCGCTTACGGGGACATTGCGCGATGTGGACGCTCATCAAGTCGGTGCTGGTGCGCTGGGTCGCGCTCAAGGCGCTCCTGAAGGCCCTCGGCAGCCTGGGCTGGCTGCTCCCCGTCGCCTTCCTCCTCAAGGCCATCGGCGTGCCGGCGCTCATCCTGCTCGCGATCCTCGGCCTGCCGCTCCTCATCGTCCTCGCGGTCTTCGGCCTCCCGCTGATCCTGATCTTCGTGGTCGGCGGGGCGCTC
>JAEUJK010000839.1 GCA_016794735.1 Gemmatimonadota bacterium
TTGTGCGAGCAGGGCACGGGGGGTCGTCCACGCGGTTGCACCGGCGAGGGCGGCCAGCAGCAGGAAGCGAGAGGTCGTTGGCATGGGGGGAGAGACAGCGGCGCCTGCAGATCGTGAGATCGGCAGGCGCCTGGGTCCAACGCGGAAGATCAGGAGGATCAGGCGTTACGATCGATACACGCCGCACCACCAGCGTTCGGGTTGTTCTGCTCGGCCTGCGGGATGGGGAAGTTCACGTCGACTCCATAATTACCACCCTTGTGCCACGTGCCCGTCGGGAAGACCGTGTTCGCGGCGCGCGCGTACTGGCGGATGAGTCGACGCATGTCGCCCGTGCGATAACCGCGCCCGAAGAACCAGAAGGCGCGTTCGTTGAACAGCTGCGTGAGCTGCGCCGCGGGCGTTGCGGCCAGGGTGAGCGGGGCGAGTCCCGCAACCGTGGCGCGCGCGGCGTTGAGCGTGGCGAGGGCCGCCGTGGCATTGCCAGCCTTGAGCTGTGCCTCGGCCTCGATCATGCGCGCCTCGATGCCATTGGTGATGGCGACCGGGGTTTCGCGCGCCGGCCAGGCCGACGCCACGATGATCGGGCGGAGCAGGTCGTCGCGCGTGGCGAGCGTGACCCCGATGGCGCGGCACGCCGCGTCACCACCCTGGCACACCGGGACACGCGGGTCGGTGCCGCCACCGAAGTTCAACCCGTTCGTCCCCTCGTTGACGCTGACGCTGTAGCGACGCGACAGGTTGTTGAAGCTCCAGATCTGGTTGCTCGTCGCCGTGGCCGCGTGGAGCATGTTGAACGTGAACGAGTTCGGCACCCCCGCGACCGCCGTGGCCGCCTCGGCCTGCCGGTTGAGGTTGGCCAGGATACGCCCCTTCAACACCTTGAGCGCATTCAGCACCCGCGCGTCGTCGGTGGTGGTGCCCGTGACCTTGGTGATGCCCTGGTCGACGAGCGCCAGCGCCTTCTCGAACGACGCGGTGGTCGTGAGCGGCGAGCCGTATTGCTCCACGCCATCCACCACCGAGCTGAACACCAACCCGCTGCAGTAGTGCTCGGCCATGAGGTTGATGGTGTAGGCCTGCACGAAGAACATCTCGCCCACCTGCCATCCCGGGGCGGTCGGGTTGTACTGCGTCAACAGCGCGACGGCTTGCTCGGCCGAGAGGCGTGCGCGATGCAACACGCGGTTGGCCGCCGTGAGGAAGGTGTTTTCGCGCGTGATCGTGCGCTGGTCGATTTCCTGGCGCGCGATGAAGGAGTCTCCGTTGATCCACTCGTCGGTGAAGAGGCCGCCGAGCAGGAAGAGGGACTCATCGCCGCTGGTGGCCGCGTTGAGTCGGGCGAGGGCGCCCAGTCGCACCGCGTTGGCCCCGGCCACCGACTGCACGTCGCTGGGGTTCACGATGTCCGGGTCCTTGACCTCGAGGACTTCGGTGGCGGTGGAGCAGGAGGCGACGAGCGCGAAGGCGAGCACGCCCGTGCGATGCGCGAGGGTACGCAGGCGCGGACGGGCAGCGGGACGCGTGTGATATGCGTGCATGATGGCGATCCCCTAGTAGGCGAGGTTGAAGCGGAAGGCGACGTACGTCGGCGGCGCGAAGGCCTGGAACGACGACGGGGCATCACCCGTGGTGCCGAACGACTCGGGGTCGACGCCGAGGTAGTTGGTCCAGAGGATCCCGAGGTTGCGGACCGACGCCGTGACCGAGAAGGAGCGGCCACGCAGGAGCTTGGCGGTGAGGTCGCGCGACATCGTCCACGAGGCCGACAGTTCGCGCAGGCGCACGAAGTC
>JAEUJK010000855.1 GCA_016794735.1 Gemmatimonadota bacterium
GCGCGGCGATCGGGTGACGCGGATCAGACCGCGTCGCGACGGGAAGCGGCCAGCGTCGGCAGGGTGACGACGTAGCGGATGCGCTCCGCACCATCGGCCCGCAGCAATTCCACGTTGGCGTGGCCGCGCGCATGCGCGAGCGCGCTGTTGACGGCCCCGACGAGGCTGCCATCCCCGGTGAAGAGCAGTTGCCCGGGCGGACACGGCGCCTCGAACGACACCCAGACCGCGTCCTGGTCCCCGCCATACGCGACATGCAGGGTGCCTGCCCCACCAGCGCGCAGGGCATTACCGGCCGCACTCTCGAGGAGAACCAGCAGGCTGCGGAGCAGCGCCGACGGCCGGACACGCACCGGTGCGGTGTCGACCGCGCGATCCACCTCGATGGGGATGCCGCGCAGGTCGGCGTGATGCCCGTGCAGCTCCATGACCTGGGTGACCGCGTCCTGCAACCGGACCGGCTCCACCGTGACGAACGGCTCGGCCGGCACGAGGCGATAAAGCTGCAGCAGGTGATTGAGTCGCTTCACTTCCTGCGCCAGCGACGACATGAGCTGCAGGTCGGGGACCTCTTCCTCGTCGCTCATCAGCGTCACGACCGCCTCGAGGGAGGCGACGCGATTGGTGAGCTGGTGGTTGAGTCCCTTGATGACCTTCTCGGAGACACGCAGCCACTGGTCACCCCATACGCGAGATGGGGTGGGTCCTTCGGTCTGGAGTTCCGCCGCCTCGGGGCGGGGATCACTCAGTCGGACGCTCATCGTGGTGCCTCGACCTGCAAAGGTCTCATCCTCTGCTGGACGACCGACTGGTGATACGGGGCACAGGGATTCCGGTTGGAGTTCACTCACCAGCCGAGCGTCGGGGATGGCGGCTCGTCCCTGAACCTGTAGCTTCGGCCGCCTTCCCCCTCTTGAGGATCTCAGCATATGGTGCAATGGAGAACTGGTAGCACCGGACGCGCCGTCCTGTTCGCCCTGGTCGCTGGCAGCGGCGTCCTCGGTGCGCAGGAACGTGCCACATTGACCGGCCGCGTCACGGACGCCGGGAGCGGAGCGCCGCTCCAGGCGGCAACCATTTCCATCAGCGGGACCGGGTTTGGAGCGTCGACCCGGGCAGACGGCAGTTATCGCGTCACCTTGCCTCCCGGTCGGTATGAGATCCGGGCACGTCTCCTGGGCTACGAGGCCCAGCGCGACACGATCCAGGTCACGGCGGGTGCAGCGCTGACGAAGGACTTCGCGCTCACGAAGGGTGTGACCAACCTCGAGCAGGTGGTGGTCACGGGAACGCGCCAGCAGAACCGGACGGTGGTCGAGGCGCCGGTGCCGATCGACGTGCTGACGACGAAGGACATCAAGATGAGCGGGCGCACCGAGACGGCGCAGATCATCCAGATGCTGGCGCCCTCCTTCAACTTCCCGCGCGCGACCATCGCGGACGGAACGGACCACGTGCGCCCGGCGTCGTTGCGCGGGCTCGGGCCGGACCAGTTGCTGGTGCTGGTCAACGGCAAGCGCCGGCACACGAGCGCGCTGGTCAACGTGAACGCCACGGGGCGTGGCTCCACCGGTGTGGACCTCAACGCGATCCCGGCGAGCGCAATCGAGCGCATCGAGGTGCTGCGTGACGGTGCCGCGGCGCAGTACGGCTCGGATGCCATCGCGGGGGTGATCAACGTCATCCTCAAGTCCAACGCCCCGACCGAGTTCGGGACGACCGTCGGCCAGACCAGCGAAGGCGACGGCACGGTGACGCAGTTCGCCGCGTCGCAGACCTTGAAGGTGCTCGGCGACGGCTACTTCACGGTGTCCGGTGAGTTCCGCTTCCGCGACAGCACCAACCGTTCGTTGCCGGACACGCGGCAGATGTACTTCGCCGGGGACCCGCGCAACAGCAACCCCGCGCGCCAGACGCACTGGCAGGGTGATGCCAAGACGACGGACTACGGGGCCTTCTTCAACTTCGGG
>JAEUJK010000155.1 GCA_016794735.1 Gemmatimonadota bacterium
GCCGAGTCGCGCACGACCACTTCCTCGAGCTGCGCGGGGACACGTTCGAGCGCGAACTCGACGAGATCCGTGGTCACCGGCGCTTCCGTCGTCAGCGAACGATAGCCGGGTCGTCGAATGGTGAGGACGTGGGGACCGGCCGTCCCGACGCGAAAGGCGAAGACCCCGTTCGCGCTCGACCGTGTGGACGCCACGCCGCCGTTGATGATCACCTCGGCGTCGGCGATCGGCGCCTGGGTTGCGTCGTCGACGACGATGCCACGTATCGTCTGGGCTCGGCTCTCGCTGCTCACGACGAACAGTGCCGCGGCAAGGAAGATGCAGCGCACGACACGCGCGAGCGAGGTGCGATCGGCGACGGCGCGCGATGACGGACGCGCGTGCGGGCCGAGTGTCGCGAGCGCTCGCCGCGTGTTCATGCGGGGCCCGGCAGGAATCCCCGGCGTCGCAGCAACGCCACCCACACGCGATATCCCTCGGCGTTCAGGTGCAACCCATCGGCGTCCGCATAACGCCGGTCGAGTTGTCCGCGTGCATCCCGCACTTCCCGGTGCAGGTCAACGAAGAAGTACCGGTCGCGCGCGGCGTTTGCCTGCAGCAGCGCATTCACGGCCTCGACGCGGTCGTTCTTTCCGTACAGGGAGGGGTGCTCCGTGCGCGCCGCGTCGTTGGTGGGAAGGACGCTCGTGACGTACACCACCGTCTGCGGCGAATGTCGCCGGACACCCGTGACGATCGCCGTGATGCGCGAGGCGATCGTGGCTGGGGCAACGTTCAACGAGATGTCGTTGACCCCGGCCTCGAGGAACAACTTCGCCGGGCGGCGCTGCACAACCTCGTCGAGCCGGCGGAGCATGCCGAAGGTGATGTCGCCCGCGATCCCCCGGTTGAGCACGGTCGGGTCCTTGAGCAGCGCCGCCCAGTCCCCAAACTCGGTGATGCTGTTTCCCAGGAAGATGATCCGTCCGGGCACCACCGGCTCCTTTGCGAAGGCGGCACGGCGTGCCGCGTGGTACTGGAGCGCGTAGGGGACGGTGTCCGACGCCTGCTGGCCACGCGCGGCAGCCGGCACGACGAGCGCCAGGAGTCCCAAAAGGCAAGCGGTGCCGGATCGAAGTCGCATGGGAGAGCCGCTGGGTATCACTCCCCGAATCTGCTTGCGGGGCCTGCCGGGCGGCACTGCCAGGTGCTCCACTTGCCGCGTCGACCGATCAGCGGGACCTTAGCCGACAACGAGGTGACCGGTGAGCGGCAGACTGGTGAAGGCAATCGGATACAAGGGCAACCCGATGAACCTCCCGGTTGCGGACGTGGGGGCGGCGGTGCCGTTCTACGAAGCCGTCCTGGGATTTCGCGTGGCGCACCAGGAAGACACCCCCCTTCGCGCCGCCACCCTCGCCCGGGACGACGTGCAGATGCGCGTGGTCGAGAACGGCGGTGATCCCACGCAGGACGGGTGCGCATTCCATGTGACGGGACTCGATGCCCTGCAGGCCGCATTCCGCGCGGCCGGCCTTTCGTCGCTGTCAGGTGTCGATGTGGAGCAGCGCGCGGACGGCCCGTGGAACGTCTTCTACGTCGTGGCGCCCGATGGGCTCTGCTACTGGTTCGGGGAGCGACAGGGGTAACTCGCGTCGCGTCGAGGCGCCGCCGGCGGACGCAAGCACAAGGCGTTCGGTCGCCGCGCCCACTGTGTGGTTGTCGTGAGCGCGGGACCTGCGGGTGGCCCTATTCCTGTTGCAGCGCCACCAGCGGCGACACGCGTGAGGCGCGCAACGCCGGCGTCAGAGCCGCCAGCAACGCGGCGCCGCCGAGCACGCCCAGTGCCACGACCAGCGATGGGATGTCGATGACTCCCAGGCCGTGCAACTGGGACTTGAGCAGCTGCGCGGCGGCCACCGCGAGCGGTACACCGACCACGACGCCGAGCCCGACCAGCCGGAGTGCATCGCCCATGACCTGCCGCAGGACCTGGGCGCGCGACGCGCCTAACGCCGCCCGCAATCCCAGCTCACCCGTGCGCCGCGTGACGGCGTAGGACATCACGCCGTACAGGCCAATCGAGGCGAGCAGCAGGGACAACACGCCAAAGCCGCCGGCCAGCCGGGCGAGCAGGCGTTCGCTGCTCACCGACTGCTGCATCAACACGGCGAGCGCGCTCGCCTGTTCGATCGTGATGCCGGGATCGACCGCCAGGAGCGCGGTGCGAAGCTGGGGCACGAGGCGCGCCGGATCACCCGACGTCCGCACCTCGAACGACAGCGCGGTGGGGTCACCGAACGCACCGCGAATCGCTGGCAGGTACATCCGACGTGGCACCTCGCCGGTCAGCGCATGATCCCTGATATCACCGACGACACCCACGACTTGCACCGTCGAACTGTCGTTCAGCTTGATCGATCGGCCGAGCGGGTCGGAGTCCCCGAAGTAGAACCGGGCGAACGTCTCGTTCACGATGAGTGCCGACGAGCGCCCGGCAAAGTCCGGCGCCGCGAACTCTCGACCGCGCAGCAGCCGCGCGCCAATGGCACTCACGTACCCCGGCCCCACGAGGTCGTAGGCGGAGCTGGTGTCGTCCTCCGCGCGCGCCGTGAAGCCGGGGACCTGGAAACTCGTTCCACTCTCGGTGCCGCTGAACAGGCCGTTCTCGGACCACGTCACTGCCGTCACCCCCGGTACCTGGGCGAGGCGCGTCGTCACTTCGCGGGCAAAGGTCTCGAGTCGGTCGCCGGTATACCCACGCGACCGGATGTCGACATCGAGGATCGCGAGATGGTCGCGGTCCAGGCCGGTCGATCCATCCATCAGGTTGCTCAGGCTGCGGACGAGCAGCGACGCGCCGGTGAGCAACACGAGCGACAGGGCGACCTGCACGGCGATCAGGGCGTGTCCCCCCGCGAGGCGTCCCCCACGCTGGCCTAACGAGCCGCTCATCGAGCGTGCGCTGCCACGCAGGCTCGAGGCGAGGTTCACGCGGGCGGCACGCAGGGCAGGGGCAAGCCCGAACAGGGTGGCTGAGAGCACCGCGACCCCGATGGTGAAGGTCAGCACGAGGCCGTCCAGGCTCGGGTCGAGCGGAATCGGGGTCGGACGGTCGTTCGCCAGCGCCACGAGCGCCCGACTGCCCCAGCGGGCGAGCAGCAGCCCCCCGCCCGCCCCCAGCATGCCGAGGACCAGGCTCTCGGTGAGGAGTTGGCGCACCAACCGGCCACGGCCCGCCCCGATTGCCAGTCGCACCGACATCTCGCGTGTGCGGGCGAGGGCGCGGGCCAGCAGCAGGTTTGCCACGTTGGCACAAATGACCAGGAGCAGTAGCCCAGATCCCAGGAGCATCGTGACAAGCGCCCCGCCGAACGCCGCGCGGACCCGCGAGTGGCCGCGCGCGCCACTCCCGACAGGAACAGCGAGTTCAGCGACGTCCTTGGCGCTGCCGATGCCTGCCGTGGTGAAATACGACCGCATCACCTGCTGCACCTGGCTGGTGGCCTGGGCCAGCGTGACGCCGGGCGCGAGCCGGCCCAGCAGGAGCAGCCAGTAGGCCTCCCGCTCGGCGATGTAGGCCCGGTTCGGGTTGACCACGGCCTGCATGCCGATGGGCATCCACAGGTCCGCGGACTGTCCGACCACTTCGCCCGTGAAGCCCGCGGCGGCGACCCCGGCGATGGTGAACCGCGCGCTGTTGATCAGCAGGTCGCGACCGACGACCGACGGATCGGCGGCGAACTTCCGCGTCCAATACGCGTGGCTGATGACGACGATGGGGGCCCCGCCGACTTCGGCATCCGCCGTTCCGTCGAACGTCCGGCCGTACAACGCCGGAACCCGGAGCACCTGGAAGTAGTTGGCGCTGACGAAGCGGGCTCGCGGACGATCCGGCTCTGCTTGCGACGACTCGGTGCGGAGTTCGATGTAGTCGGCCCGGCCTGCCGCAGCGACGCCGGTAAACGCGGTCGAGTGTTCGGCCAGGTAGCGATACCCGTCCCAACTGAACATCTCCCCGACAGGCTGGGTGCTGTGGGAAACAGCTCCCACCCAGCCAGGATCCCCCACGCTGACCAGCGCGCGAGGCTCCGGCACGGGGAGCGGCCGCAGCAACACCGCGTTCACCAGTGCGAAGATGGCAGCGTTGGCGCCAACGCCTAACGCGATGGTCAGCACCACCACGATCGCGAAGCCGGCGTTGCGACGCAGCGTGCGGAACGCATAGGCGACATCCTGCCGGAGTTCGCCGAGGAGGGAGGCACGGGACATGGTGGTCATTCGCTCCTGGTCGTGGGTGATGCAGGCAACGCGCACGCGCTCCAGGTCGCCGAAGGCACGGAGCGCTTCCGCGCGCGCATCTGTCGCTGACATGCCGCCTGCCATGAGCTGGCGGGTGCGCATCTCGAGGTGAAAGGCGAGCTCATCGTCCACTTCCCGCGCGACGGAACGCCGACTGGAGACCCCAATGACCCGACGCATCTCGCCCTTACGCGGTGCGTGGGGCGGTCATGGCCAGGGCCCGCGTCACCGAGGCGACGTACTTCTCCCAGGCACTGGTCTCTGCGCGCAATTGCTGGCGCCCCGATCGGCTCAGCTGATAGAAGCGCGCCTTGCGGTTGTTCTCCGAATAGCCCCATTCGGAGGTGAGCCACCCCTGTTTCTCGAGGCGGTGCAGGGCGGTGTACAACGGGCCTTCCTCCACGAGCAGGTGTTCGTCCGTGGCCGTGCGCACCCACTCGGCCACGGCATACCCGTGCCGCGGGCCCCAGGAGAGCGCCTTCAGGATGAGCAGGTCGAGCGTGCCGCGGAGCAACCCGCCGTCGGGATCGAGCATGAGTGTTCCCCTCTATGTTAGAGGGGAACGTAACCGCGAGGCGCCAGGTTTCAATGGCGTCCGTTCCGGATGACTAGATGCTCGACAGCGCGCGGGCGGCCGGACTGCGCATCGCCCGCCACGCGGGCCACGCGCAACTGATCACCGACACCAGTAGGGTGACGCCGAGCCAGGTGCCGATGTGTCCGCCACTCGGGAGGAGGTGTACCGGCACGCGGAACATGATGCGGCTGAACGCTTCGCCGAGTGTGAGACTGAATGGCAATGAGAGCGGCACCGCGACGAGCCAACCCAGGAGGGAGATCGTGAGTCCCTCGACCTGAATCAAGCTGAAGATCGAACCGTGCCCGGCGCCGATGGCCCGCATCACGCCGATCTCGCGTGTTCGTTCGAGTACGGCGAGCGCCATCGTGGAGGCCAGTCCCATTCCCCCCACGAGGATCATGACCCAGCCCATGGCGCCGAGGAATTGCACGACCATGAGCAGGTGATCTTCGGTCACACGGCGGGATTCCTCGACGCGTTGCGTCGAGACGACCGGCAGTCCAGCGCCTTCGAGCGCGCTGCGCACGCGACTGATCAAGTCCACCTGCAGGGCGAGCCCCGTGAGTTCGGTGGCGACCACGACCGTCCCCGGCCTGGCGCCATCGCGGGCCGCCGCGGCGGCAGCAGACGTCGTGTAGGCCTGCGGTGCAGGACCACCCTCGAAGATGGCCGTGACCGTCCACCAGGACGAAACACCCTGGACGGTGAGCGCGAGCGAGTCGCCACGTGCGAGGCCAGGGATGACGCGCTGCGTCGAGCGCGAGACGACGAGCGGGCGCGCGGTCGCGCGGCAGGGGCGCGCGTCGTCGAACGGTACGCAGCCGTCGTCCGTGAGGGTGAGCGCGAGCAACGCTGATCCCGGCGGCACGCCCACCACCGGAAGGTCCTCGACGCCACCCGCCGGCGTGGCAAGCGACGCGCGGACACTGGTCCACGCCTCGGCGGATGTTACACCCTCGACGCCGCGCACGACCCGAAGGAGCGAATCGCCGTCGTGGCCCTGCGCGAGCCGCACGCTGAAGGCGTAGCGCTGGCTGCCATAGATGAGGTCCATCGAGCCGATGACGGCGCGTCGCAGGTTCCCCGTCGCGATGAACACAGCGCCACCGGTCGCGAGGGTCAACATTGTCAGCACCATGCGGCGCCGTCGGCGAAAGGCGTTGCGCAACGACAGGGCGAGGACGCGCGACCACCCGCCGAGCGAGGGGAAGGTCGCGACCTGGACATCGTCGACGATGCCGAGGTCACGCAGGGCCACCGCGACGGGAATACGCACGCCGTGTCGCACGGGAAACCACGCCGCGACAACGGGAAGCCCGAGCCCGACGGCGACGAGTCCGAGGATGGCCCACCACGGGATCCCGTAGGCGGCGATGTCGAAGTTCAGCATCTCCCCGCGGAGCGCCGCATAACGACGGCCCAGCACGAGGGCGACAGGAAGGGCGATGGCGGTGGCGAGCGCACCCAGCAGTCCGCCAAAGGCGAGGTACATGCTGCGCAGCTGGGACGGGTCGGCGCCGAGCGTCTTCATGATCCCGACCTGGCGCACCTCGCCGGCGAGCATCGCGGCCAGGAGGTTGGTGATGAGGAACGCGCCGACCACAAGGGCCAGGATCCCGAACGCCACCTGCGTCATCAGGAGCGAGTCCATCTGTGCGGCATGGATGTGCTCACCCGGTTCGGGGACGTCCACGTCCTGCGCCGTCAGGCCCGCGCCCTCCAGCCGGTGACGCACCTCGGCGGCCACGCGCGTGACGCCGGCCCGTGTGGGCGCGCGGTCGGTGACGAGGAGCTGCAGTTCGTTGGGCTCGGCGGGGAGGCCCAGCATCGCCAGGGTGCGCGTCGAGGTCCACGCGTAGACCACGTGTTCCATCCAACCTGGCGCCAGTCCGACGTCGCGCACGAAACCAGCGACGGAGACGGCGCGCAGCGCGCTGTCACTCCCGATCGTGGTGACCGAGTCGCCCAACACCACACCGGCAAAGTCCACGGACGATCGTTCGATCGCGAAGGCGCCATCGGGTGCTGGCCAGGTCCCACCTGCTGCGGACAACTTGCCAATGCGGACGGCCGACGGGTCGTCGACGGCGAAGACGACGGCGCTGTGCCAGGTCCCCCGCACCTGGAGGGGGATGCCCATCGTGCGTCGGGCTTGCGCGTCGCGCACCCCGTCCGTCGCGCGGGCGATGGCGAGTGCCTCGGGGGTGACCCGGGACAGGCGCAAGGTCGCGGCGGGCGGGTCCGACGCGTGGTATCCCTCGACGGTGGCTCGACGCACGAGGGCCCAGGAGACGAGCACGGTGCCAGCGCCGGCGAGCGCGATCGCCACCGCGCTCGCCACGAGCACGGCGCGCGGGAGGTGGAGCGACGCGTCGCGCCACACCTTGCGCCATCGCATGTCAGCCACGGCGTTCGTCCCCGGCGATGCGTCCATCCTCGAGGGTGATCACCCGCGTGGCCACGTCGATGACGCGACGATCATGGGTCACCATGACGATCGTCCGCCCCGCCGTGCCTAACGAGGCGAGCAGGTCGAGCAGGGCACGAGCGGTGCGGGAGTCCAGGTTGCCGGTGGGCTCGTCGGCGAGGAGCAGGGCGGGATCGTTCGCCAGGGCGCGGGCGACGGCCACCCGCTGCTGCTGCCCGCCGGACAACCGCGA
>JAEUJK010000020.1 GCA_016794735.1 Gemmatimonadota bacterium
GTCGTCAACTTCAACCTGCACGGGGAGATGGTGCCCAGCTCCGTGTCGGTAGTGTCGACCGACGAGATGGTGGAGATCGCGCGCATCACCACTTGCACCATGCCGCACGGGTCCCGCATCAACGCGGCCGGCACGCACCAGTACTCGGCGTGCATGATGGACGACATGCTGACGGAGATCGACACCCGCACCCTCGAGGTGTCGCGTCACTTCATGCTCAAGCGTGGCGCCGAGATGGGGATGGATGGCGCGCCAGGTGGCATGAGCCACGCGGGCCACTCCACCGCGGGAATGTCGCACGACAGCGTCATGGCGATGTCGAGCAACGTGCAGTGCTCACCCACGTGGGCGCAGCCGTCGGCACGTGGCGACAAGGTCTACGTGGCCTGCAACAAGTCGAACGAAATCGTCGAGATCGACTTTGCCACCTGGAAGATGACGCGCCGGATCCCGGCCAGGGACGGGGTCTACAACCTGGCAGTCTCCCCGGATGGCAAGCTGCTGATTGCCACCAACAAGCGCGCCAAGTCGATCACGATCTACGAGACGGCCGGGGGCACGGAAGTCGTGACCTTGCCCACGTTCAAGGGTGTGGTCCACGGGGTGGTCGTCTCGCCGGACAACCGGTACGCCTTTGTGACGGAGGAAGGGCGGGGATCCGAAGCCGGGATCCTCGAGGTCTTTGACCTTTTGGCGCGTCGAAGCGTCGCCACCCTGGAGCTCGGCCAGCAGGCGGCCGGCGTCGACTTCTTCCGGATCGAACCGACCCGCTGAGCGCGACGGCACCTCCAAACCGGGGCGGGGTACGACCCGCGCCGGCGTGTCACCATCAGGCTCCTCACCCACCAGGACGCATGTCTTCTCGTCGATACTTGCTGCTGGTCGCCTTGGCGACCGCCGCATGCAAGAATGATGGTTCGGGCCCCGACGCCGGGGTGACCACGCTCAACCTTTCGTCGGCCGCGAGTTTCGGGCTGGTCGGCGACTCCGTGTTGTTCACGGCGCGCGTGATCGACGGCAACGGGCAGACCGTCCAGGGTGCGGCGATCACCTGGTCGTCCGCCAACACCGGCGTGGCGACGGTGTCAGCGACCGGATACGTGACGGGGCGCGCCGTGGGGTCGACGACGATCACCGGCCGGTCCGGTACCGCATCGGCGACGCTGGCGTTTGATGTCGATCCGAACCCGTGCACGAACCAGACCGCGTATGCACCGGGCGAGGTGCGTCGCCTGCGTGGTGCCGCAGCGTTTGGCTGTGCCGTGATTCCCGCGACGACGACCACGCAGGACTACCTGATGGTCGTCGGGAATGCGCAGGCCAAGCAGGACGACACGCTCACCTACGCCTTCTCGCTCTCGGGAACAGGAGCCTCCGCGCGGGTCAGCACCGAGACGTACGGGCTGCGCGATCCGCGGGACATCGCGGACGTCCAGGCGATCGACTTCCGGGATGCCGTGGAGCAGCGGCTGCGGACCTTTGAGCGCAAGGTGACGACCGACGCGCTGGAGTACATGCAGTCGCGCCCCGCCGGCCTGGCCCGCGATGGCGCGTTGCGTTCGGTGACTGCCGCGGCCATCGCGGCCGTGGGCGATACCGTGTCCATCCGGGTGCCGAACCTCAATCCGGGGAAGGGCATCTGCAAGGACTTCATCTCGATCCGCGCCGTGGTGCGTGCGGTCTCCAGCCGCGCCACGCTCATGGAAGACATCGCGTCGCCCCCGGGGCGGCTGACCTCCACCGACTATACGGAAATCGGGCAGGAGTTCGACGCGAAGATCTACGCGGCCGACACGTTGTGGTTCGGGGCACCGACCGACATCAACAACGATGCGCGCATCAGCATCGTCTACACGCCGGAAGTGAACAAGCTGACCCCGGCAGGCAGCGGGGGCATTGTCGGTGGCTTCTTCTTTGGCGGGGACCTGCTCAAGCGCAGCGACTACCCCACCACCAACGACTGCCGCAACCAGACCAACGAGCAGGAGATTTTCTACCTCCTCGCCCCGGATCCCAACGGCACGATCAACGGCAACGCGCGCACGACCGCTGGGGTGCGCCAGGTGAGCCGCGGCACGATCGCCCACGAGTTCCAGCACATGATCAACCAGGGCGTGCGCCAGTTCAATCCGCAGGTGAAGGCGTTCGAGACGCCGTGGCTCAACGAGGCGCTCTCGCACTTCGCCGAGGAGGCGGTGGGACGCTCGATCAGCGGCTTCAC
>JAEUJK010000021.1 GCA_016794735.1 Gemmatimonadota bacterium
ATCGGCGACCCCTGGCAGGGGGAAGCGCGCCATGGCACGCCGCATGGAACCGCACGGGTCGCCGAGGGCGAGCCGGCGCACGAGAAGTGTGTCGAGCACCGTGCCAGACACGACACCTAGCTGTCCACAGCGGGCGACGGCATTGGCGAGGGTCCAGTTGGAGACCCCGACACCCATGCCACCCTGGATGAGAGGTGGCAGCGAGGCAGCCAGCGACATGTGTGCTCCGTGGAGGGGACCTGTGGAAGGTGTCGCGTGGACTCGCGCGCGGCGATCCGACGATCCCCCGGCTTCGATCGGGGAACAACCCTGCTTGACAGCGTGCGTCAGGGCGAGTGCGAGGAGTGCGGGCGTCGCAGGGAACGTGGGCGGAGTCGATAGGCGATCGCCTCCACCCGCTGCATGATGCGAATGGAGAGCGGGAAACTGCCCGGCGCCGGATTGGCGAGCTTGATGCTGCGGATTCCCGCGAGATTGGCGCCTGCGATGTCGGTGAAATGCTGGTCACCCACCATCACGGCCCCCGCGTGTTTCACCCCCAGTTCGGCGACGGTGAGGTGCACGAGGTCCGCGCTGGGCTTCCGGAGCGGCACGGCCCCCGCTGCGAGTCGCGCGGCCAGCTCGTCGGCCGTCCACGAATCGTGATCGCCGAGCAGCCGACGACCGAGGATGGCGCCGTCGTGTGCGTACCCGCGAATGACCGGGAGGTCCGGGAACATCCGCGCCAGTTCCTGCACGCGCCATTCAGGGGCGTTCGAGAGGATCGCGTGGCGCACGTTTGCCATCGCGCGGAGGGCGGCGAACGGCGCCACCGCCGCCGGGAGCAGCACCTTGTCGTGGTATGCGGTGAGCGTGCCGTCCACGTCCCAGATGAACGCGGTGATGCGGTTCCTCGAAACGAACTCCGCGGTGAGTTCGGCGAGTGATCGCAGCGTCCAGGTGGGGTCCATGCTCCGCATCAAGGCGGGGAGCCTTCCCAGCGACTGGGTGAAGGTGCCGAGCGGGGATTCGCGCGCGGAAAGCCCGGTCATGCGCGCGCCGGCAACGGTGACACCGAGCGGGCGCCGGGCGGCGCAGGCGTCAGCATCTGGACGAGGAACGGCAGGAAACGAACCGGCGGAAAGTGCATTCCATGGAATGGCGTGGGACGCGCACAAGGTGCCTCATGCAGCGCCGTTCTGCGACCCCATCCGATGGTTTCACGAGCCGCCGTGACCTGCCGCGCGGGGACGGCGTGACCCCATCGGAGCCCGGTCGCGACGCGCCTCGACCTGGTGTGGTGCGCCGCAGGGTGCCCGCTCACCCGGCAAACACCTGACGAGCGCGGCATCAGGAAGACTCCGGACAACCCGCGTGCGCGCAAGGGCGGTTTCCGCAGCTGAACGCAATGCCCGCCCGTCACGCCATGAGGGGATTCTCCGCCATCGTGGCGACTCCGGGGCGCGCATTTATTGCGCGCCTGTTTCACTCTCACGGAGTTACGTCACATGAAACGCCTGTACGTCCTCGCGCTCGCGGGACTTGCGGTCTCGACCACCGTCGAAGCCCAGAACCCGGATGGCCGGTTCATGATTCGCGTTCGCGCGCTTTCGCTCACCCCGGCCGACAAGTCCGACGCCATCGCATCGCCAGCGGTTCCGGCCGACGCGATCACGGTGTCCGACAAGATCTTCCCCGAAGTCGACCTGTCGTACTTCCTGAACAAGTCGTGGGCCGTGGAGTTGGTGCTCACGTATCCGCAGCAACACGACGTCAAGCTTTCGGGCACGAAGATCGGCACCTTCAAGCACCTCCCACCCTCGCTGCTGCTCCAGTACCACCTGCTCCCGTCGGCGAAGTTCCGTCCCTACGTGGGCGCCGGTGGCAACCTGACCCTGATCTCGGACGTGGCCCTGAACGTGCCGGGCGTCGGCGCACTGACGCTCGATGACGCCAGCGTCGGCTTCGCCCTCCAGGGCGGCGCAGACATCGACCTCGGCGGCAAGGGCTGGTTCCTGAACCTCGATGCCAAGTACGTCACGATCGGCAGCGACGTGAAGGCGGGATCAACCAAGATTTCCGCCGTGCAGGTGAACCCGATCCTCCTGAGCGCCGGTCTCGGCGTCCGCTTCTAGCACTCGGCAACACGTCATCCTGACGACGAAGGCCCCGCAACCGCGCACGACGCGCGGCCGGGGCCTTCAACGTTTGCGCCCCGTGCCTACTCGCCGAGGAACTCCGCGAGCACGTGCATCGAGGGGATCGCGTCGGCGAGCAACTTGATCGTCACGGTGATCGGCACCGCGAGGATCGCGCCCGGGATCCCCCACAACGCGCCCCAGAACAACACGCCGCCGAACAACGCAACGGCATTGAGGGGGAACTGTCGTCCCATGAGCAGCGGCGTGACCCCGTTGCTCTCGATGAGGTTGAGCAGCAGGTAGGCGCCGGGCACCAGCATCGCACGTCCCACGGCGTCGAACACCGTGAGCGACGCGATGAACAACACCGCGGTGGTGAGCAACGCGCCCAGGTACGGCACGAAGTTGAGCAACCCCGCCAGCGTGCCGAAAAGTCCCGCGTTCGGCATGCCAAGCAGGTGCAGCAGTCCCCACGTCGCGAGCCCCAACCCGATGTTGATGAGCACGGACGTGCGCAGGTACGTCGACACCGCCTCCTCGACGTCCTCGGAGAGTTTGGCTGGCGTGAGGGATGCCTCGTGACGCACCGGCAGGACCTTCTGCACCTTGCGCATGAAGAGGTCGCCCGACGCCAGGAGGAAGTAGGTCAGGAAGATCACGCTCAAGCTCGTGCTCAGCGCATTGGCGACACTCCCAAAGGCACGACGCAGCAGCGTCGGCTGGCCTGGCGTGACGGCAACCGGTGCCCGTGCGGCTGACGGTGCCGGTGCAGCCCCCAGTTGCGTGACGCGTTCGGCCGTCGCTTCCCACTTGAGCAGCGGCGCGGCCACGGTGCGCAACTTCCGTTCGACCTGGCTCAGTGCCTCCGGCGCACGCTCGGCCCACGTGCGGGCGGGGGCTGATAACAGCGCCAGCGCAACGACGATGATGAGCACCGTCCCAAACACGACAATGCCGGCCCCGGCGGGTTCCCGGAGGCCGATCCGCTTGAGGCGTCGTACCGGCCCGCGCAGCAGGAAGCTGAGCAGGACCGACGCCACCACGGGCAGGATGAGTGCGCTGGCGAAGTACAGCGTGTACAACACGGCGAGGGTCGCGAGCACGGTGGTCGAAACCGCGGTGGTCGACCCGGACTCCTTCACGGCGAGCTGCACGGCCGCCGCATGTTCCGCCGTGCCAGCCCCGATCTGCCGGAACACGGGCGTCGGCACCTTGAGCCCGGTGCTGCGGATCGCCCAGGCCAGCGTATCACTCATTGACGACTGCGCCATCTCAAGCCTCGTGAGGAAGTTCGCCCCGCATTACCACGCCCCGGTCGACACCGGCATTCATGGCGCCAGGCGGCGATACCGCTGCAGGATCGTGCGCACCTGGTCGTGCGGCAGGCGGTACGCGGTGCCATGCGCCCCTTCCATGGTGTCCGCCGCAACCAGCGCGTTCACGATGGCTTCTTCCGTGGCTTCCACCGTGGCGGTGAAGAATGGCGACAGGTCGCCGTTGGGCAACCACTGCAGCGGCGTCACCCCGGTCGAGGCCGCTGCGCCCGGGTTGGCGGTCGAGAAGGCAATGAAGATGTCACCCGACCCATTCGACGCGGTTCCACCGAGCCGGGCAATCCCCATGGGGACACGTCGTGCGAGGCGTTCGAGCTGGTGCGGCAGCAACGGGGCATCGGTCGCGACGACCACGATGATCGAACCCTCGCGATCGGCAGGCGGCAGGTCACCACGCGAACGTTCACTGCCGACGATCTCGCGCCCGACCGGTACGCCCGCAATGGTCAACTGCTCGCGGGTCCCATAGTTCGCCTGCACGAGCACGCCTAACGTGTAGCCACCAGCTACCCGACGGCTCGACGTCCCGATCCCGCCCTTGAAGCCATGGGCCACCATCCCGGTGCCGCCACCCACGCTCCCCTCGGCGACCACGCCACCACGCGCCGCATCGAGCGCCGCAAAGGCATCGGCCTTCGTCACATGTTGCCCGGGTGAGTCGTTCAGGAAGGCGTCACTCGTCTCACCCACCACCGGCTGGTGCCACGGGATGTCCTGCTTCACCACCTCGGCGAACCAGCTGTTCACCGCATCGCGCACGACGCCCACGGAGTAGGTGCCGGTGATCATCACCGGCCCGCCTAACGTGCCACCCTCGACCACCCACGGCGCACCCGTCATCTCGCCAAAGCCGTTGCCGGCAAACCACCCGGCAAAGACCGGCGCCCACTGCTTGCCCCTGGGCAGGACGGCCGTGACTCCGGTGCGCACGCTGGTGCGACCTGTCCCGCGGATCAGGGTGCGGTGCCCAACCTCCACGCCCGCCACGTCGGTAATGGCGTTTGCGGGACCCGGTGTGCCATCGAACGGAATCCCGAGATCGCGCGCGCGCTGCGCCGAGGCCGTCGTCGCGACGGCCACAAGCGCACCCAACACCCCGCGCACCGTGTGCACCACGAAGCGTGCGCTCATCGACCCTCCACGAGGTTCGTGGCCTGTTCGAGTGCGGTGGCCATCCGGTCCAGGGCCCCGCGCAACCGCATCGTCTCGCTCATGATGCGCGCGGTATCGTCGCCCGCGAGCGCTTCGTGCATGCCCGGGAAGAGCTGGCCGTCATACAGCGAGTAGATGTTCCACCCGTGAAAGACGTGGCGGAACCACGCGCGATCCGGGGCGCCGGCGTCGTCGGCCAGCAGCTGCTCCAGCCGCGCGAGCCGATCATTGAGCTGCAGGCGGCGCGCCACCGGGATCCCGCCTTTCGCGAGCCGGGCGTCGGTTGCCCGCTCGAGGGCAAGCGCCGCCTGCTGCGTGCGCGCCACGAGGGCGCGCAGCTCGGGCATCGGCACCGCCGCTGCACGGGGCCCGGCGGATCGCACGGCGTCCGCCACCGCATCCACCGCCCGCTCGAGCTTGCCCGCGTAGTGCGCGAACCGGAACGGCAACACGTCGGCGTTGGCCATCCGGAGGGCAAGGGTGCCTAACGTGCGGACCGTCGTCACCCCCTGGCGAAAGCCGGGGTCGGCGATGCGCTCCACGTAGGCGCGCGAATCGTAGTTGGTGTGGTACGTCCCGTACCCGTAACCGTTCTCGCCGATGAACTCGATCGACAGCGTCGGCACGCCAAGGAAGTCCTGGAACGGCACGAAGTCCGCCCCGCTGCCGAGGGCCTTGAGGTCGGGTGCCGCTCCCGGTTGCGTCTTCGCCGCCACCTGCGCCCATCCGTCGTACACGCTCCCGCCATCCCCGGGCACACTGCGCGCCACGTCGGCCACGAAGTCGCGCAACGACGGGACGCCACCGGCGTCGAAGCGGCCCTTCATGTACATGTCGATGTTGATGTACGTGATGAGCTGCTCCGTGAGGCGCTTCCGGAAGTGCTCCGCATGTTCCGTGGAACCCACCAGCCCGAACTCCTCGGCATCCCAGAACGCCACCTGGATGGTACGATCGGGGCGCCATCCGGAGCGGGCCATGCGCCCGAGGACGCGCACCAGCTCCAGCAATGCGGTGCTTCCCGTCCCGGGATCGACGGCGCCAAAGGTCCACGCGTCGTGATGGCCACCGAGCAGGATCACGCGATCGGGCTGCACCCGCCCACGCAGGGTGGCCACCACGTTCGAGATCGGGCGCAACCCGTCGTCCATCTGCACGCGCACACGAACGGCTGCAGCGCCCGGGCCGGTGCGATAGGTGACACCGGGCACCCCGCCCACAAAGGTGGCCGGCGCTGCACCGCCGCCTAACGCGGCCAGGATGTGACGCGCCTCGCCCCATCCGATCGCCACCACCGGGATCTTCGGGAGCGTTGGCGCGGTGCGCGCGTCCAGCCGGATCGCCTCGCGGGTCGCCGCCACGCCTGGGGTCAGCGGGTCTCCATGGAAGAACCACGACATCTTGGCATTGCCGCGTTGCAGCATCTGCTCGCCGCGCCAGTAACCGTCGGGCCACGGGGTGCCGCGCACCACGCCATCGTCCGCCGGATCCGAATACAAGACGACGGCCCGTGCCCCCGCCTGCTGCGCGGTGTGGACCTTCACGGCGCGATGGCTGCGCCCATATCGCACAAGCACGATCCGCCCTGCGGCCGAGACGCCCATGCGTTGCAGCGCCGCGTAGTCCGCTGGCAATCCGTAGTTGGCGTATACCACCTCGCCCGTCACGTCACCCGAGGCCGAGTACGCGATGTACCCGTCACCCAGCTCCGGATGGGACGACGTCGGGTCGCCCGCGATCGCCGGCTCGCGCACTGACAGCTCGCGCGTCGTGGGTGCGGTCAGCGTGACGGCCACCTGCCGCGGCGCCGAGAGCCAGGCGTCGTAGTCGTGCCGCTCCACGGACCATCCGTACGCGCGCAGCGTCCTCTCGAGGTGCGCAATCACGGCGCGCGAACCCTCGCTCCCCGCCGGATGCGGGCGCGCACTCAGCGGACGATGGATGGCCGACATCGAGTCGGCATTCACCTGTTGGTGGAAGCGACGCTCCAACGCCTGCTGGCCGGCCCGCCGCGACGGCCGGTACCCCAGGAAGGTGTCTTGCGCGCCAGCCGTTGTGGCCAGCACGAGGAGCATGGCGGCCGCTCGAGTCATCGCGGGATCACCGGCAGGACGAGGCGCGACGGATAGCGCGCATCATGGTGGATGACCTGGCGCGCGGCCTGCACACGCGCGTTGGCGCCAAACGGGTCCCCGGTGTTGGGATTGCGGTCGTACCGCGGGAAGTTCGACGACGAGACCTCGACGCGAATGCGATGGCCCGGCAGGAACACGTTGGAGGTCGCGCCCACATCGATCGCGATCTCGGTCGGCTGCCCCGGCACCAGCAGCTCCGGGGTTGTCCGTCCGTTGCGATACCGCGCCCGCTGGATCCCATCGGTCAGGGCGCGCGCGGTGCCATCCGGCGCAACATCCACCAACCGGGCCGTCAGGTCCGTGTCGCGCGCGGACGACGAAATCCATACCCGCAGGGTGATGTACCCGGTAACCTCGATCGGCTCGGTCAGTGGCTCGGTGGAGTACACCAGCACGTCGGGTCGTTGCTCCACCTCGCGCATGTCGTGCGGCGCGCGCGAGTACGCCCCCGAGCTGCCGGTGGGCACCGGGCGTGTGGGGTCGTAGGTGAAGGTGTCGCGCGGCGCCGCGGTGGCCACGGCGCGCTCCAGGCGGCCGTTACCGGCGGCGGTGTTTGCCGTGCCATCACTGGTGAGGTACCAGGACGTCGCCTTCGCGCGCGCCAGCGGCCACTCCTGCTCGTCGCGCCACCGGTTCTCTCCCATCACGAAGAGGCGCACCGGCGCACCGGGAAAGACCCCGGCCGCCGCTGCATTCGCCGCACCGGTCCAATGGCGGAACCACGCGACGATGAGGCTCTCGGAGTTGAAGCCGGCCGCGGGGCCGTAGTCCACGTCGCCAATGCGCGTGGACGACGCGCTCGGACGCGCATGCGTCCACGGCCCGACAATGAGTCGCTGGTTGCGTCGTGCATGGTCGGTGCGAGCCGAGGCACGAAGCCCACTGAAGTTGCGCAGGGTCCCGGTGAGCAAGGCATCGTACCACCCGGTGAGGTGGTACGCCGGCACCTCGAACTCGCGGTGCCGCGCTGATACATCGAACGTGTACCACCACGCATCGAACGAGGGATGCGCCAGCATGTCGAAATACCCGGGCGAATACTGCCGGAGTTCACCCGCCGGGTCGCCCGAGGTCCCCTGCCCCCCAACAGTCTGCAGCGGGAGCGCCCAGAGCCACTCGTCCTGGAGCTGGCGGCGTTGTGCCGGCGTCAGCCCCAACTCACCGTCCCGCGACACGTCGGGCGTCAGGCGCCGCCGCTTCACGTCCTGCGCCTGCCCCAGGTTCCACGAGAGCCCATCCATCAGGTAGAAGGCGCCGCCCTGGAACACCATGTCGTACCGGCTCGCGTACGACGCCGACGGAAACAGCGCCACGAGGTGTGGTGGGCGAAGCGGCGCCGCGAGCAGCTGGGTGGTGGCCGAATACGACCCGCCGAACATCCCGACGCGCCCGTCCACCCACGGCAGCGTCGCGACCCATTCCACGGTGTCGTAGCCATCGGCGCCCTCGTCGTGCGGAATCGCGATGCCTTCGGACATGTACCGCCCGCGCGTGTCCTGCACCACAACCACGAACCCGGCGCGCGCCAAGCGATGGTATTGCGAGTTGCTGTCGGCCGGGTTCTTGGAATAGGCGGTACGCTGCAGCAGCGCCGGCAGTCGACGGTTTGTCACCGGGCGATAGACGTCGGCGCGCAGCACGACCCCGTCGCGCATGCGCGCCTCGAGGTTCTTCTCCACCACAAGCTCCTGCGCCGCCAGCAGGCGCGGGGCGCTCGCACAGAGCAGGAAGAGCAGGGTGCGTCGATTCACGGGGCGATCCTAGCCCGGCCGTCGAGGCCCGGCAAGCGACGCCCGCGTTACGGCGCGTCGTGCGGCTCGGCCGACGACCCCAGGTCCTGCAGGAAGAACGCGGCCAGCTCGGCGCGCCCCTGCAGCCCCGACTTGCGATACACCTCCACCGCATGCTGGCGGACGGTGCGCTCCGATCGCCCGAGGCGCGCCGCCGCCTGCTTGTGCCCCTCGCCCTTGAGCAGCATGAGGGCCACCTCCCGCTCGGCCCGCGTGAGCTTCCACGCATCAAACTGCTCGTCGATGGCTGTCGACAGGCTGGCCAGCGCCCCCTCGGCGCGTCGCCGCCAGTCGTCGCGCTCCGCGACCCGGGCCGCCAGGTCCCGACGCGAGACCGCCAGCGATGCCCGCGTGCTCTCGAGCTCGGCCGCCGTGCGTCGCCACCCCGTGAAGAGCACGATCGCGAACCCCAGGCTGAGCACCACCATCGCCACCTCGAAGAGCACGTGAGGCGAGAGCCAGGAGCTCGGGCGATCCAGGATGAGGTCGATCGTTCCGCCCACAACGACCAACGCGAGGAATCCCGCGAGCACTGGAGCAAACGGCCCGCTCAGCGAGCCCGGGACGCGGTCCGCGCCCGGCATGTCGTCAACTCCTTGCCACTCTTCGACTTGCGTCATCTCGCCCGACCTGGAAGGAGTCCACCCGAGTCATTTGTCGGATGCCAAGGAAGTCACTTGTCGGATGGGGCGCAACGGGATCTCTGCTGACAATTGGGTAGGACCACCAACCGGAGGAACTCATGATGAACCTGCCCTCACCCCTGCATCCCCTTTTTGTCCACCTGCCCATTGCCCTGACGTTGCTCCTGCCCGTCTTCGCGATCGGGGCACTCGTGGCGATCCGCCGCGGCACCCAGCCCCGTCGGGCCTGGGGCATTACGGTCGCGCTCCTGGCCGCCCTCACCGTCAGTGCCTGGGCGGCGCTCGCAACCGGCCAGCGCGAGGAAGAACTGGTCGAGGACGTGGTCGCCGAGTCCGCCATCGAGACACATGAGGAATCGGCGGAAGCGTTCCTGCTGGCGACCGGTGTGGTGTTGTTGATCGGCGCTGCGGGACTCCTCACCGGACGCATGGGTTCGGTGGCGCGCGGATTTGCGACGGCTGGTACGGTGGCACTTGTTGGCGCCGGTTGGCAGGTCGGCCATTCCGGCGGCACGCTCGCGTATCGCGAAGGTGCGGCGGGGGTCTACGCCTCTGCAGCACGCGGCGAGGTGACGTCGTCGCTCGATGGTCGGGCCACGTCGCGTGGCGATGAGGCCAAGGAACGCGAAGAGGACGAAGATGACGAGCGGTAACGAACCGTCGGTGCGTGGGAGGTGATAACTTCCCGCGCACCGCCGGAGCCTTGGCATGAGCACTGTCCGCATTCGTGTTGCAGACCTCGAGTTCACTGCGCGCTTCGAGAATGAGGCGGCGCCACGCACCTGCGCCGCCTTTCGTTCGATCCTCCCCTTCCGCAGCCACCTGATCCAGGCGCGATGGAGCGGCGAGGCGGCCTGGATCCCACTCGGCGACTTCGATCTCGACGTCCCGCTGGAGAATGCCACGTCGCATCCCTCGCGCGGTGACGTGTTGTTTCATCCGCCGGGTTCGAGCGAATGCGAGATCCTGTTTCCGTATGGCGCCTGCGTCTTCGCCAGCAAGGTCGGCCAACTCGCGGGGAGCCACTTCCTCACGCTGACCTCGGGGCAGGAGCAGCTGCGTGAGCTGGGGCGCCGGGTGTTGTGGGAGGGGGCGCAACCGCTCGAGATCGACCTGGTGTAGCTCCACAAGACAGCCACAACGCTGTGGCGACCCGGGTCCGCGCCAATCGCCAAGTCGTTTGGTGACAACGTCTTGCCGCGTCGCCCAGGGTGGCGCGTCAGGCGTCTACGTCAACCGGCGTATGGGGGTTCCGGGCCGGAATCGCGATGCTGGAAGTGAAGACCAACTCCCTTCCCCATGCGATTCCCCATCTCGCCGCTCCTCGCGCTCTGCTGCCTCGTCGGGTCCGTCGTGCACGCCCAGGCCGATACCTCGTCCCGCGCGCGGCTCGCGATCCTGCCCGTCCTCGGTTCCGCGCCCGAGACCGGTGGTCAATTCGGCGCCACGGTGGTGCGCGTCTTTCGCACCGGCCCCGCAGCGCACACCCGGCCGTCGCAGCTGCAGGTCTATGCGATCACCACGGCCCAGCGCCAGCAACGCGCGTTTGTGCAACTCGACCGCTGGGGAAGCGGGAACGCCACACGAACCCGCGTGCGTGGCGAGTGGCAACACTTCCCGCTGACCTACTTCGCCGAAGGTGGCGCGGACGACGAGGCACTGTTCACCGCGGCCGGTCCCGAGGTGTCCTTGCTCCAACTGTGGCGAACCGGGGCGGCGCAGTACCGCGGGGTCGGGTTCCGCGCGCGCGACCTTCGCGTGTCGGATGTCGACCTCACCGGGTGGACGCGCGCCGTGGCCCCTGACCTCGTGGGAAGTGCCGCGATCACCGGGCAGGTGGTCGACATTCGCGACACCCGCGACCACATCCTGGGCCCGACGGCCGGTGTCTTTCGCCAGTTCACGTTAGGCGGCACGGGGTCCCGCGACCATGCGACCGGGCACCGGCAGCGCCTGTCGGCCCGCCTGGCCGGCGACCTGCGGCGCTACGACTCCCTGGGGCGCGGGGTGCTGGCCACGCGGGTGAGCGCCGAGGCGCTCGTTGGCAACGCGTCGTTTGACCTGCTCCCCGCCGCCGGCGCCGACACGCTGTTGCGAGGGTACACGCGGGGTCGCGTGCGCGACCGCGCCGTGGGCGCCGCCGAGATGGAGTATCGCAGCGCGACGTGGCACCGCGTGGGCTTCGCCGGGTTTGCCGGGATGGGCGCCTCGGCAGGCACCGGGCACCAGTGGCTTCCCACCGTCGGCGCGGGCGTGCGATACCTGCTGCAGCCGGCCGACCGCCTGACCGTGCGGGTGGACTACGCCCGCGGCCGCCACGGGGGCGGGCTGTACGTCGCGTTAGGCGAGGCGTTCTAGCGCGTCAGGCGGGCACCAGGAAGGCACCGAGCACCCACCGGGGCTCGGCGCCAATGCGGCACCAACCGTCGGAGCGCTCATGGATGAACACCTCCTGGCCGCGCGTCACGGCGGCGACCTTGTCCGCCGTCTTGTCCGGGGCGCTGCGCACGTTGAGGGTGCTCGCGCGAACGGTCGCGCGTTCCACGGGTGCGGTGAACTTCGCCGCTACCCACTCGTCCTTCGCGTTCGAGACGCGCAGCCAGCCGTCCTTCTCCTGGAAGACGCGCAGGACGGTGCCCGCACTGACGGCACTGACCTTCTTGGCCGTGGGCGAGGGGCCGCGTCGCACGTTGAGCGAGTCCGCCGTGACCCGCGCATACCCGCCGGCGGGAAGCGCCGCCTCGACGATGGTGCCGCCGTCGAGCAAGGCGCGCACCTTGGGGAGGAAGTTCCGCTGCGCCTGCTCCACACTGTTGCCACCAAAAAACGCGGTGCCGGGACAACTCTTGGTCGTGCCGCCGCCGTTGGTGCGCGCCCCGGTGGAGAGGTCGAACCAGTGGTGGTAGACCACGCGATCCGCCGTCACCGGAATGGCAAACCGTTCGCAGATGGCGGCGGTCATGCGCAGGATGGTCTGCCGGTGCGCCGCGGTCATCGCATCACCACCGGTGTCGAAGTTGCCCAGGTGTTCGATGCAGATGGCGTGCTGGTTGTTCCCGAAGATGCAGGCGGGGTTGGCCTCGAGGGAGCGCCCGGTGACGATCGTGCCGTCGGGGAACGACGTGAAGTGTTGCCCGATGTCCGACCATCCGTTGGCCGAGACATGGTGGTGTTTCATGTTCTGCTGGAGCGTGAAGTGGTTCGTCCCGGTGAAGTGCGCGTAGGCCGGGAGGAACGTGTGATGCTCCTGGACGGACAACACCGTGCGCGTGACCTGGCGGGTCGGCAACCAGGCCTCGAACTCCTCGAGGGTCATCATCGTGAAGCCGCGCTCCGTCCGCATGGTCGTGCTCCGTGAGATCGTGGGGAATCGCTCGCGTCGCCTGCCGGCGGGGCATAGTTTCCGGCCGGACTTCCAGCAGCGACGAGATGCCGATCCAATACATTGACCCCGCGCTTCCCAAGGTGATAGATGGGTGGCGATCTCCGCGACTCGGGCTGGAGATGCCGGTGGTCAGCTACGGGCACGCAGGGACCCCCTTGCTGCTCTTCCCGACGGCGGCCGCCGACTTCCTCGAGAACGAGCGCTTCTTCCTGGTGAAGGCCATCGAGGAGCACATCCAGGCGGGCAAGGTGCGGCTCTTCTCGATCGACAGCATCAACGCGCACGCCTGGATGGACAAACACGTCCCCATCCCGGAGAAGGCGCGCCGGCAGGCCATGTATCAGGGGTACATCGAGGAAGAGCTGGTGCCGTACATCCGGCACGTCGTGGGCGACCGCAACGCGCGGGCGCTGACGACGGGGGCGTCGTTCGGCGCGTTCCACGCCGCCAACACCTTCTTCCGGCGCCCCGACCTCTTTGGCGGGACGATCGCCATGAGCGGGTTCTACGACCTCGGGCGCAACTACCTCGAGGGGTACTCGGACGACAACGTCTACTTCAACAACCCGGCCTGGTACCTGCAACACCTCGGCGGTCACGCCCTCGAGCTGCTGCGCGGAAGTTCACGGATCGTGATCGTCACCGGTCAGGGGCCATACGAGGCACCCGACCGTTCCCGCGAGCTGTCTGCCCTGCTCGATGCGAAGGGGATTCCGCATTGGCTGGACATCTGGGGCCACGACGTGAAGCATGACTGGCCCTGGTGGCGCAAGATGTTGCCGTACCACCTGGAGAAGATGGGGCTGTAGGGCCCGACGCTCGAGGCCGGATGCGGGGCGCAGGACGCATGAGACGTGCGACCTGCGCCCTGCTTGTCTACGCGACGCTGGCGTCCGATGGCCCGCTTACTTGGGGGCCCACGGAAGCTGGTTGCACAGGTCCGCGCGAGCCTTCCCGGCCGCGTCGAAGAAGCGGGCGACGTCACCCGCCTGAGCCTCCAGACGCGTGCGCGCGGCGTTCGGCGCGGCGCGCAGGGATGCGTAGCACGTCGAGCCTGATGCGCTCTTGAACTCGACGGACACGCCCTTGATGTTCTGCCAATCATCTTCCGCCGTGATCCCGCCATCCATCCAGGCGGCCGCGGATCGTGCCATGATGGGTTTGTGTTGGCGCTTGCCTGTGGCCTGGCCGCTGGCGGCGTCGCGCGGTGACGTGATGAGGTTGAGGCTCACCGACTCGGTGAAGATCACCGCGTCGCCGCTGTTGGACGCGTTGACGAACACCGGGATGGTGCCGGGTTGTGCCGACAGGGACGCGGCGACGAGCGCGGCGAGGGCGATCGAGCGGTGCACGATCTTCATGGGGTGCCTGGGCTGAGGAGTGAGCAGCTGCTCCTCACGGCGAGGAAACCCGCCCAAAAGGGACATCTCGCGTGGACCCGCCGGGTGTGTTGCGTTTCGAACGTCCCGGGGTGTGTCCCGATCGTGAGCCGCTAGGTGGCCTCCGCGATGCACGCGTCCAGCATCGCCAAGCCGCGGTCCACATCCTCCGCGTCGATCACCAGTGGCGGCGCCAGCCGAAGCGAACTCTTCCCCGCACCTAACAACAGCAGGCCGCGACTGAAGGCGAGGTTGACGATCCGTTCCACCAGTTCGGGGTGCGGGTCACGCGTCACCCGATCGCGCACGAACTCGATGCCGACCATGAGCCCGCGGCCGCGCACGTCACCGATGGCGTCGTGACGCTCCATCAGGGCACGCGCACCAGCGAGCAAGCGCTCTCCCTGCACCGCCGCGTTGGCCATCAGTTCCTTCTCGACCAGGCCGATCGTTGCGAGGGCGGCGGCGCAGCACACGGGATTTCCCCCGAACGTCGAGCCGTGGGAGCCGTTCTTCCACTTGTCCACGCTCTCCCGCACGATCATCGCCCCGATCGGCATCCCCGAGCCGAGTCCCTTGGCCGTGAGCAGGATGTCGGGCTCGATCCCTTCGTGGTCGCAGGCCCACATCTTCCCCGTGCGGCCGATCCCGCTCTGCACTTCGTC
>JAEUJK010000033.1 GCA_016794735.1 Gemmatimonadota bacterium
GCATCCTCAGCGAGACGATGCCCGAGGTGCTCGCGCCCTGAGGCGCCCGCAGGGGGGCCGGTCCCGACGGGATCGGGACGCGGCCCCGGTCATGCTCACCGCCGCAGGACGAGGTTGTCCAGGATGCCCACACCCTCGAACGCGAGGTACCGCGGCGCGGCCATCGTGAACGGCCACTGCCCCTGCACGACGCCATCGATGGTCAGCGTCACGCGACGCGCCACCGGATCGTAGGCCAGCGCCATCGGGTTGAAGCCCGGGTATCCACCGGTGCCGCTCGCGAGGACGGCGCCGTTCATGCCATTGGTGCGCAGCTCCCAGCTCAACTCTCCACCAGGCAGCCTCAGGTCGCGCACATACAACCAGAGCGTCCCGACCGAGGTGAGGTTGCTGGCCAGGAGGCTCGAGCTCGTGAACCCGATCGCGATGTAGGCCCCGGGGATCGGCGCCGGGTACCCATCCATGCTGAAGGTGTAGGGCACGGCGGGCGCCGTGAACGGCATGAGCCCGGTGGGATAACTCGTGACGGTGTCGAACCACTCCGACGACAGGCACCCGTTCTCGAGGGTGACGTTAGGCAGCGCACTCGCCTGCAGCGGCGACGGCATCTCGTTGGGGTTGTCCGAGCAGGCCGCGAACTTCCACGTCTGGTCGGCGTTGGGCGCCAACCACTGCGTGTTCTTCGAGCCGGGCCACTCCACCCAGAAGCCACCGAGGCTCTCATGAATGAAGACCGGCCGGTCGAGTCCCTTGCCGCCATGCGGACGGATGCCCTGCGCAAACCCGAACGACTCGCGCACGAGGACGCCGGGTGCCGGCGGGGTCGTCGGAAGCACCGTCGAAGGCGGCGGCGTCGTGCCACCACCACCGCCGCCGCCCTTGGCGAGGAGCGGTTCGATGTCGCGCGGTGCGGTCGAATCCGCGGCAGAGCAGGCAGTCAGCCCAAGGACGACGAGGAGGGAACGAGTGGTGAGGAGGCGCATGAGGTCGTGGTGAAGTGAATGCCAGCCCCAGTGCAAGCAACGCTCCGGGGGCTTCACTCCTCCACAACCCATTCTCGTGCAACGACTTGCACTGCGGGGAGCCCATCTGGGCCAACGAGCTACCTGTCACGTCCCGATACGACGTGTGACGGCGCGATCCAGCCCCCACAGCTCTACTCCGCGCTTGGCGGTGCCCTCATGGCTCGTCGCCGCTCGGCCCGTACACCTGTGGCACCTTGGATCCCATGGCGCGCAGGTAAGTCGTGATCTGGCCGCGATGGTGGATGAGGTCGAAGAGGAAACTCCACGCCATCGCCGAGGCGCTCGTGCGGCGCTTGCCCATGGCGATCTCGCCAGACCAGCGCGCGGCGGGGAGGAGATCCAGCCGCGCCTCTGCCGTCGCGGCCTGGGCATCGTACTTCCGGAGGATCTCGGCCATGGTCTCCGGCATCGGGACCGGGGTGAAGTGCATCACGCCCTTTTCGAGCGCCTCGAGGATCAACCCCTCCTCGATCACGATCTGCCAGGCGATGGCCTGCGCGCGACGCGACTTGGGATCCGGCACCCATGTGGCGCCCTCGGGAATGCGTTCCAGCACACGACGGGTGCGACGGGACTCATCGACCCAGAACCTGGCGAAGCGGACTTGCTCATCCATTGGCTCTCCCCCGATGCAGGTGGCCACAAGAAGGTAGTGCCGGTGGGCGGGCGCCACCGCCGTGCCCGGCACCGACCGCGCCCGTAGATTGCGGCACCTCTCACGCACGCCCATGAGCGAACTCGACCTCCGTTCCTTCGTCGAAGCCGGCGACGGGATCCACGTCATCCGCGGCAGCCAGGACATTCGCGGCTGGAACGGCATCCGGTATGCGGCCGGGCTGTCGGGCAAGAACGTCCCCGCGCGACACCTCTCCATGAACGTCGCACGCATCCCACCCGGCGGCGTGGCCTACGCGCACGTGCACGTCGACTTCGAGGTGATGCTCTACATCCTCAAGGGTCGCGTCCGTCATGAGTACGGGGAGGGCCTGCGGCAGGTCGTCGAGAACACCGCCGGCGACTTCATCTATATCGAGCCCGGGGTCCCGCACGAGGTGTTCAACTGCAGCGACACCGACGAGGTGATGGCGGTCGTCGCGCGCTCCGACGCCACCGAGTGGGCGCACATCGTGGAATACGACCGGACCACGGGCGCGTTAGGCAAGGTCCTGGAGCGCAAGGGAGACTGACCCACCGGTGGACAACGTCACCCACGCCCTCGCTGGATGCCTGATGGGGGCGGGAGCCCTTGCGTCCATCACCCGACGCGGCGCGACCATCACGCCGGGCATCCGCCGGACCACGATCGCCGTTGGCGTGATCGCGGCCGAGTTCCCCGACAGCGACCTCGTCTACTCGGGGGACCTGCTCGCGATGGGCAAGCTCGGGTACCTGCTGCACCATCGCGGGCACACCCACACCGTGCTCGTCGCGCTGCTGAGTGCGTTCGCCATCTGGGGGATCGCGCTGGCGCTGAGCCGCGAGAGCCGGGCACACCCCGTGGCCCGCCCGCTGCTCTGGCTCGCCCTGGCCGGCACGTTGTCCCACATCGCGCTCGACGGGACGAACAACTACGGCGTGCATCCCTGGTGGCCGCTCGACAACCGGTGGGTGTATGGCGACGCGATCTTCATCGTGGAGCCCTGGCTGATGGTCGTCGCCCTCCCGCCGCTCTATTTCCTCGCCAGCGGACGCGTCACGCGCGCCCTCTTTGTCCTCGCGGCGCTGGCGATCCTGGCGGCGTCGTGGTTCCTGGGACAGGTGCCACGACCGGTCGCCGCGGTCATCACGGGTGGATTCATGGCCTGGACCTTCGTCAACGCGCGCACGTCGCACATGCGGCGACTGCTGCTCGGGATCGTTGGATGGGTTGCCGTCGAGGGCGCGTTCATGATCACGACGGGTGCGGCACGACGCACCCTGGCGGCGGCGGTGGGGCCCACGCTGGTCGACGCCGTGGTCACGCCGACCCCCGGCGACCCGTTCTGCTTGCGCGCCCTGGTGGTCACGGCCGATGGTGGCGACTACGCCATCACGAGCGCGACGGTCACGCCGTTTCCCGCCATCCGCGGTGCACGCGCGTGCACTGGCACCCCGCGCACCCCGCCCGAAGGCGCTTCGACCAGCCGTCCATCCACCGACCACATCCAGTGGGAGGTCGCGTGGCGTGGCGACCTGGGCGCGTTGCGCTCGCTGGTTGCGAGCAACTGTCACGCGGCGGCCGCCATGCAGTACATCCGCGTTCCCGCCTGGCGACCAAACGCCGACGGGAGCGTTGAGCTGTACGACGCCCGGTACGGCGACGGCGGCTTCGCGAGCGTGACCATCCCCCGCGATCCCACGCCGTGCCCGCGGTTCGTGCCGGGGTGGACGCCGCCGCGACGGACGATGCTGGGCGGCTGACGCTGGTTGCGCGGCGCGGGCGCAGCGCCGAGCTTGGGCGCGTGTCCATCGTGAACCACCTCCGCGCCCCCGCCCTCCTGCTCGCCGGCATCACCGCCTGCGCCGCACCGGGGCCTTCACTCGCCGACCTCTCCCCGGCCGACGGCAAACGGGTCGAAGGCGACCGGGGGATGGTGGCGGCGTCGCATCCCGACGCGTCGGCCGCGGGGGTCGAGGTGCTGCGCGCCGGGGGCAACGCCGCCGATGCCGCCGTGGCCACGGCCTTCGCACTCTCGGTCACGGACATCTCGCAAACCGGGCTTGGCGGCGGAGGTGCGCTCACCTTCTACAACGCGAAGACCGCTCGCGCCGAACATCTCTCGTTCTACTCGCGCACGGGCAGCGATCCCGCGTGGGCCCAGGCTGACAGCGGCGCGGGCAACCCACGACGGATCGGCCGTGCCGCCGCCGTGCCGGGGATGGTCGCCGGACTGCTCGAGGCCCACCAGCGGTTTGGCAAACTCCCGCGTGCTGCGGTCCTGGCACCGGCCATCCGGCTGGCCCGTGATGGCTTCATCGTCAGCCCGCTCCTCTCACGGACGATCGCCTCGTCGCGCGCACGCCTGCAGGCCAACCCGGCCGCGCGTGCGCTGTTCCTGCCCGACTCGGTGCCCCTGCGGCCCGGCGCACGCCTCGTGCAGCCGGTACTCGCGGCCACGCTCCAGAAGATTGCCGACGGCGGACGCGACGCGTTCTACACCGGTGCGATCGCCGAGCAGCTCGCGCGTGACGTGCAGGGGCTCGGCGGGCTGATCACGACGGACGACATGTCGCGGTATCCGGTGGCGCAGATGGTGCCCGTTTGCACGAGCTGGTTGGGGCACACGATCCTCTCGGCGTCACCGCCGATGGGTGGTGCCCCATTGCTGGAGATGTTCGAGCTGTCCGAGGCCACGGGCCTCACCTCCGCCGGCGGGTTCACGGACCGTCCCGCCGCGGTGACGACGTTGGCCGGGATCCTCCGGCTTGCCCAGGCCGACGGCTTCTTCCACCGCGGCGACCCGGCGTCACTCGCGGTGCCCGCGCGTGGCGTGACCAGCGCGGCGTATGCCGCCGAGCGTGCACGGCTGCTCAGCGGGATGGCACGCGACTCGGTCGCCCCCGGGGACGCGTGGCCACACGAGGCGGCGTCGCGCGATGCGGCCTGCGCGGCGTATCCGTATCCCGTGGCGACCCAGGCCCGCACCAACACCTCGCGCGAGGCCGACGGGGGACAAACCGGCGAAAGCCTGACGTCGCACCTCTCGGTCGTCGACGCCGATGGCAATGCTGTCTCGGCGACCACCACGGTCGGTGTGCTCTTCGGGTCTGGCGTGTACACGGGCGGCTTCTTCCTGAATTCGTCGGCCGCCAACCTCGATGCGCGCACACGGGGACCGAACCGCTACTCGAATTCAACGATTGCCCCGACCGTCATCCTGGACGGGCGCCAGGTGCGGCTGGTGATCGGCGCCGCGGGTTCGCAGTACATCCAGCCCGCGATCACGCAGGTAACCTTGCGCATCCTGGCGTTTGGCGAGGATCCCGGTCGCGCGATCGCCGCGCCACGCATCTGGTCCACCCCGGGCCGTCGTGAGGTCGAGGTCGAGCCCGGGTTCACCACGGAGGTGTATGCCGGACTCGTTGCCGCCGGCTACCAGCCGGTGTCACGCGTGGCCGACATCCAGTTCGGCGGCGTGCACGGGGTCTTCGTGCGCAAGGATGGCCGCCGGATCGGGATCGCGGATCCCCGGCGGGACGGGGTCGCGCGCGCCCAATAGGCGACGCGCGCCCCGCGCCTAACGGGCTTGGCGTGCCTGCGGGGCGAGCACGGCGTACAGGGCATAGTGGGCCGGCGTGGTCACCCCGACCTGCCGCCCCATCCGGCAGATGGCTGCGGTCTGCGCATCGAACTCGCTGGGCCGCCCGGCCATGAGGTCGCGTTGCAGCGACGCCGTCCCCTCCGGCGCGAGCTTGTCGTAGCGCGCCCAGACACTCGCGACCGAGTCCTCGCCTAACGTGACGCCGTGCGCCACGCCAATCGCCCGGATCTCGCGCACGCAGGCATCCAGGAGGGCGCGCGTCTCGGGGACCGCCAGCAGCTCCCCAAACGGGACGCGCGCGGCCCCACCCACCGCGCCCAGTGGCTCCACGAACATGAACTTCTCCCAGAGGGCGCGCTGCACATCCGGGGTGTCCTCCACCGCGAGCCCGGCACCGCGGAACAGGTCGCGCCACCCCGCGAGCGTGGCCGGCGCCGGGGACGACGTCGCCCCGACGCGCGGGGCAAAGGCCAGGGTCGGCGTCACGGCGACGTGACGGATGTGCGCCGGGGCGATCGCCTCGGCGATCACGCGGCTGTATCCCTCGAGCGCGGCGTCGCCTAACGCCGCCGCGAGCTGGCCGCTGGCCTCGACGCCATTCTGCATCGGGATCACGAGCGTCCCGTTGGCAACGAGCGGCCGCAGCGTCGGCGCGAGCGCCGCCACCTGTCCCGCCTTGACGCACACGAGCACCAGGTCGACCGGGCCGACGGTCGTGGGATCGTCCGTGCACACCACCGGATGCAGCCGCAGGTCGCCCTCGGGCGAATCCACGACCAGCCCCCGCTCACGCAGTGCAGCCAGCGTTGCCCCACGCGCGATGAAGGTGACCTGGTGCCCGGCGGCGGCGAGCCGCCCCCCGAACAAACCGCCGATTGCACCGATCCCGACGACGGCGATGCGCCGCGTGGTCATCGCGGGGGACCGCCGTACGCGCGTTCCACCCTGGCCACGCGGAGCTCGAAGTGTTCGTACCAGGTGGTGTGGCCCATGCGTTGCGCCTGGCGATGCTCGGCGTTGGCCTTCCACGCGGCGATCGACGCCTCGTCGCGAAAGTACGCGACGGTGATGCCGAACCCGTCGGCCCCGCGTGTCGACTCCATGCCGAGGAAGCCCGGCTGCTGCTGGGCCAGCTCCACCATGCGTTCCGCCGTGGCACCGTATCCCTGGTCGCCCGGCGTGCGCTGGGAAGAGAAGATCACCGCGTAGTACGGCGGGTCGGGCAGGCGGGCAAACGCGCTCGTCATGTGTTCGAGGATTGTGGGCACGACTGGATTTGCCGGGTGAACGAACACCCGCTGCGATGCAACCGCGGCGACATCGGGGCCGTCAGCTCGACGACCCCGCAGGCACCGTGGTAGTGAACAACGCCGGACGGAGCGGGAGCGATCGCACCCGCACACCGGTCAACGTGAACAGGGCGTTGGCGACCGCCGCCGCGATCGGCGGCACCCCCGGCTCGCCGACCCCACCCGGTTCGGCGCGGCTCGGCACGACGTGCACATCGACCACCGGCATCTCGTCGATGCGAAGCATCCGATAGTCGTTGAAGTTCCCCTGCTTCACGCGACCCGCCTCGAGGGTGATCTCGCCGTACAGCGCGGCCGACAGCCCGGCCACGACGGATCCGCTCATCTGCGCCGCGACGATCCCGGGATGGATGATCTGCCCGCAGTCCGCCACGAGGGTGACCTTGTGCACGCGGATGCGATTGCGCTCGAGCGACACCTCGGCGACTTCGCACACGCGGCCACCCTTGTCCTCGACGAGGGCGATCCCGCGCGCCCTACCTGCGGGGAGCGACGTCCCCCAGCCGGAGCGACGTGCGGCTTCGTCGAGCACGTGGCGCATGCGATCATCGTGCGCCAGCAGCGCCCGCCGGAACTCCACCGGGTCCTTGCCCGTGGCGTGGGCGACCTCGTCGATGAAGCTCTCGAAGATGAAGGTGTTCTGGGAGGGACCCACCGACCGCCAGTACCCCACGGGCACCTCGTTGACGGCGCGCGCGTACTGCACGAGGTAGTTGGGGATGCGGTAGGGCGTATCGGCGATGGACGCGACGGCATTGCCGTCCACCGTGCCGGGGCCGCCGCTGATGGCCTGCGCGGCCACCTTCACCTGCATGGCGGTGAGGGCACCGGTGGCGTCGAGCCCCGCCTCGAGCCGGACGTGGGCCGCCGGCCGGTAGAAGTCGTGCTGCATGTCCTCCTCGCGCGTCCAGGTGCAGAGCACGGGGGCACCGACGGCCTTCGAGACCTCGACGGCATCGGTGACGTAGTCCGCCGACGAGCGACGTCCCCAGCCGCAGCCCATCAGCTGCACGTGCACCGTCACCTTGTCCATCGGGACGCCGGTGAGGCGTGCGGCAACCTGCTGTGCGCCTTGAGGGTTCTGGGTGGGCGCCCAAAGTTCCACGCGGTCCGCCTGCACGTGGGCCGCGCAGTTCATCGGCTCCATCGTGGCATGCGCCAGGTAGGGTGCGTCGTAGCTGGCCGCCACACGCCGCGCCGCGGCGGGCAGCGCCGTGGTGACATCACCCACCTTGCGTGCCTCCATGCCCTCGGGCTGCGCCACGAGCCCTCGCAGCTGCGCCACGATATCGGGTGAACTCATGGCGAACGCGGTGTTCGCGTAGGTGATCTCGAGTGCCTTGGCTCCCTTGAAGGCGGCGCCGGTGTGGGTGGCGACGACCGCGACCCCCTGCGACACCTGCACCACCTGTCGCACGCCGCTCACGGCCAGGGCGCGCGCGGCATTGAACGACTGGACCTTGCTGCCGAACACCGGCGGGTGCACGACGGTTGCGAAGAGCATCCCCGGGACGCGCGCATCGACACCATACGCTGCCTTGCCCGTCACCTTCGCCGGCGTGTCGAGCTGCCGGGGGCTCGTGCCGATCAGGCGGAACTGCGCCGGATCCTTGAGGCGCGGCTGCGCGGGCACCGCGAGACGCGCGGCCTCGTTGGCGAGCGCACCGTAGTCGAGGGTGCGACCGCTCGCGGCGTGGCGTACGGTCCCCCGCTCGGTGGTGAGCGTGTCCACCGCGACGCCGAGTCGCGTGGCCGCCGCGGCAAGGAGCATTTCACGGGCACTGGCGCCCGCGCGACGAAGGGGGAGCCACGCGCCGTTGCGCACGCTGGTGGAGCCCACCGTCATCATGCGGCCAAAGCGGTCGGGATGGGCATCGGCCTGCACGATGCGCACGCGGTCCCAGTCGGCGTCCATCTCTTCCGCGACCACCATCGGCAGCGCGGTGCGGACCCCCTGCCCCATGTCGCTCCGGGCGACCGTGATCGTCACGGTGCCATCGGGATCGAGGCGCAGGAAGGCGTTCGGCGCCCAGGGCTCGGCGGTGGCGTCACTCGCGCCTGCTTTTGGTGCGTAGAGCGTGAGGAGAAAC
>JAEUJK010000053.1 GCA_016794735.1 Gemmatimonadota bacterium
TATCGCACGATGCCCGGCGCGCCGCTCATCGGCCGCCTCTTCCTGACCCGGCTCCAGTACTCGTTCTAGGGAACCCGCAGGTCACTTGCACCAAAACGAAAGCGGCTGCCTTCGGGCAGCCGCTTTTTTTCTTGCACCACACGCGCCGTCCGCTACGGGACCGCGATCGCCGTGAGGGTGATCGGCTGCAGGTTGCCGGAGGACACCGCGAGGGTCTGGCCGCCGGCGGCTGCCCCGAGGCTCCAGCGCGCGGTGACCTCGCCTAACGCGTTGGTCAACCCGGACTGCGGCGAGATCAACCCGCCGCCCGCGATCACCTGGAATGCCACGGCAATGCCCTTCATCGGGGTGTTGTTGGGCCCCACCACGCGGATGACGATGGGGTTCGGCAACCCCGCCGAGGGCTTGGCGCTCTGGTTGTTCCCCTGCGCAATGATCAGGTCGGTCGGCAGCAGCGCAATCGCGTTGATGTTCAGCGGATCCAGGCCGGGGGCCCGCGCCTGCAACGTCTGGTTGGTCTCAGACGCCCCCAGGAGCCACTTCGTCTTGGCCTCGCCGTTTTCGTCGGTCAGCGCGCTCCCCGGGGTCACCGCACCACCACCGTTGACCACGGAGAAGCCAACGGCGGTCTTCGCGATCGGCTTGCCGTCGGTATCGAGCAGCCGGACGATGATCGGGTTGGGCAGCTCCTGCCCGCCCTGGATGGACTGCAGGTTCCCCTGGACGAGGGTGATCGACCCCGGGGTCTGCACGACCACGGCTTCCTTGCCACAAGAGCCAAGGAAGGCCACGGCGACGAGCGGTAGCGTGTAGGAGCGGAACCTCATGCCGGGGAGTATCGGCCCCGGCGACGACCGGTTTAACCGGCTAGGTCGTCACGGCCCAGGGCGGCAGTGCCCCATCGACCATCGGGAGCACCTCTCCCGCCACCTGCAGGGCGAGGGACTCGGCCGCCTGTCGGCGCTCGCGCCAGTCGGTCTCGGTGAACCCCTTGGACGGCGCGATCGGCACCATCACGCGCACGAGCGCTTCTTCGGTGCGGCCTCGTGTGGCCGCGTCGCGCAGCAACTCCCACTTCACGCCATACTCGGAGTGCGACACGCGTCCCCGACCCTGGTACCAGTACAGCACGACCGCCTGGGCCGAACCGTTCGCGATGATGTAGCGATTCACCGTGGCCTGGGATCCCCCCAGCGGCACCTGTTGCGTCCCCGATTCCACGACCTGCCATCCCGCCCCGGGGAGGCAATTGCGCGGCGAGTGGATCGTCTTGCCCGTCGCTTGCGACGCGTAGTACCCGACGTACACGGAGAACGCGCTCGTCGAGTCGCGGCGGAAGATGCGGAAGAGGTAGTCCGACACTCCCGCGACACGAATCTCTTCCGCGGTCAGCGGACGTTCATCACCCGTGGCGCCGGCGATGGTGCGCGGCAAGGTGGCGAGCGGCTGCACGAGCGTCGCGCTCTCTTGCCGACCCGCCGACTGCACGAGGGCCAACCCGATCGCCAGCAAGCCCGCCGGCACCCAGGAGGACAGACTAGGCATTGGAAGCATCTCCCGCGGGGGTCGCGCCCAGCCAGCGCGCCTCGGCCTTGAGTGCCGCCCAGGTCAACGCCCCCAGGATCGCGAACGCGACGAGGAAGAGCAGCCATCCCTCGGTCATGTGCGAGAACCCCTCGGCGAGCTTCGGGTCCACGAACGCGACGAGGAACCCGGTGCCAAAGACCCGCACGCCGTTGATCACCACCGCCACCGGAATCGACAGGGCGACGATCGCCACGCGCGACATCGGGTGTCGCAACACCAACCCACCCAGCAGCACCCCCAAGCTCAGCAGGGCCGTCAACGAACGAAGCCCGCTACACGCCTCGGTGACGAACAGGTCGTGACCCGGCAGCCGGATCACATTGCCATCCAGGTGCACCGGGATGCCGCGCGTCGCGAGCATGGCGGCCCCGAGCTTGGACGCCTGGAACTGCAGCGGGAGCGCGAGCGACCCGAGGACGATCTCCGGAAGGGGCATGCTCAGCCCCAGGAGGAGCACCGGCAACCACCAGTGCAGCAGCTGTCGCCAACCCCATCCCCAGATGACGATCCCCCCAAGCGCGAGGAGCATCGCCGCCCGTCCCACGAACGCCTCGGCCGCAAGCGCGGCGACGTACCGCAGCGCCACGGCAATCACGATGAGGGTCAGGCCGAGGGCAACCTGACGGCGCGGGCTCGCAACGAGCCCCGAGCGCCAGGCCAGCCACACCGCGAGCGGGGCCAGCAGGAGGCCGTGTGACGAATCGGGGTCGTTCCACCACGCGACGGCCGTGGTGGCGAATGGGCCCCAGAAGAGCGCCACGTAGAGGATTCCCGTGATCGCCAGCTGGGCGGGCGTCCCGGGAAGCTTGAGCGGCTTGCTGGTTGGAAGGGCTGGCGCGGTCATTCTGTCCGGAAAAGTCGCGTCACGGGCTACTCAATATGGACGATCAGAGGGGCCGATACTCACGGCTGTCGCATGACTCTCATCAGCCGTCCGCCCGCCCGCCTGGCTACCCCGTCGGGGAGCCTTCCGATCGTACCCAGCCCCGAGGGGGGTTCCCCGCGCTCGGTCCCCCCGCAGTCGCTGTCCCAGCTGGGGCTCGCGGTGCTCGGGTACCTGTTCGCGGTCACGTTGATCATCACCCTGCTGCCGTTCCAGTTCTCGCGGCCCCTGGCCTGGCGCGTGCTGTTCACCGGCAGTGCGCTCGACGTCACCGCCAACATCCTGCTGTTTGTCCCGCTCGGGTTCCTGTATCGCATCGCGAGCGCGAACCACCGCCGCCATACCGCCTTTCGCGTCCTCTGGTTTGGGGCGCTGGTGTCCACGGCCATCGAGGTCGCGCAGTTGTTCGAGGTGGAGCGGTATTCGTCGGTCGCGGACATTGGCGCGAACGCCCTCGGCGCATGGATCGGCGCCGCACTGAGCGACCTCACCCTGCGGCGCCTTGCGGGCGAGAGTGGCCTCGTCGGTCGGCTCTCGCTCGAGTTGCCGCTGATGGGGTTGATCTACCTGATGGTTCCGCTGCTGTGGCTGAATGCGCTGGCCAGCGGGAACGACACCGAACATGCCGCACTCACGCTGCTCGTCGGCGTCGCCGGTGCTCTCGTCGCGGGTGGCTTGCAGCGACATCACTTCGGTCCCGACCGGGGAGTGGCGCCGCGCACCACGGCACTCTTCGCGGGCATCTGGTACATCGCCGGTTCATTCCCGCTGCTCGCGCGTCACGCGTGGCTCGTGGCGGTGGGGATCTTCGTGACCATCAGCGCGACCTATGTGCGCGGTCGCCTCGATAGCGGGCGCGTGGACGGCCGCGAGCGACGGTACGAAGTGCACGTGTTGCTGTCCTGCGCCCCGATGTTCCTGCTGTATGCCGTACTGCTGGGTGCGGGGCCGTTGATCGACGGGACGGCGCCGTGGCGCCTGGGGATCGGCTTTCCGGGGGTCGCATCGGAGTGGACGCGGATCGAGATCCTGCGACTGCTCGAACTGGTGGCCGCCTTCACCCTGGGCGGGTACGCGGTGGCGGAACACCGGGGCCGTGTGCTGCAGCAGTTCCGCCGCGGTGGACTGCGCCTCGTCGTGATCTCGACCAGCGGGGCCCTGCTCGTCGAGGTGATCCGCGGCTTCCACGCCGGGCACGGCGCGAGCCTGGCGCGAGGGATCCTGGTCTCCCTCGCCGGGGTCTACGGTGGCTGGCTCTATTACCTGCAGCGCCGGCAGGTGCTGTTCCTGCTCGGCGAGACGCGCGGCGAGTCGGCCTAACGACTCGCGACCATGCTGCCGCGTGGCGGCGGGGCGCAGTCCGGGGTGCCCTCGCTCTTCTCGGCGAGGATGTCGGAGATCTCGATGACCGCGGTGTAGGTGTGTGACCCGACGGTCACCGTGTCATCGACCAGCCGGCCCATGACGGCGAAGTAGACCGGCGAGAGCAGGCTGGCCGCGCGAAAGCGATACCGCTGCGCCACCTGGGCCGCCGCCGGGGGCGCAAGCCGTGTGTAGTAGACGCGGGACGACCCACACCGACGGAACGACGACTCGTCGGTCCCGCGGACGATGTAGCCACGCATCTCGACGAACGGCTCCTCGTTCTTGCGCGACAGCGCCTCTCCGAACGAGCGATTCACGTCGCGGAGCTTCGAGTCGTCCCGGGCGCGTCCGCCCTTCTTCTCCCCCGACTGCTTGCGCTCGATGTTCCGCGCATCGCGCTGCGCCCGCACCTCCGCCTCCTTCTGCTTGGTGCGTTCGTAATCGACGCAACCCGTGCTGAGGACCAGCGCGGCCGCGACCGGGCCGAGGTATCGAGTAACTGCGTGCATGCCGTAGTCTCGTGAACGTGAGGTATCGGAGGCAAGTCCGGCGTGTTGCTGGCCTCGTCACCTGCAGACGAATACATTGGCCGCCACGCTACACCCGCCGTCATGACATACGTTGATCCCTCCCGAAAGGTCCGCGTCGGCGTGCTCGGAGCCGGTGCCTGGGCCCGGCTCGCGCACGTTCCCGGATTCCTCCGCGACCCCCGCTGCGAGGTCGTGGCGATCTGCGACCCCCAGCGTGCCATGGCCGATGCGCTGGCCACGGAGATGGGCATTCCGGTCGTCACGACCGACCACACGGAGTTGTTCCGCCGGGACGACATCGACCTCATCGACGTCTGCACCCCCTCGGCGACGCATTTCGACCTGGCGTGGGGCGCCCTGGAGGCCGGCAAGCACGTCCTCTGCGAGAAGCCGGTGGCCTATGACTTCCGCGACACGATCCGCGCCGCGGAGTTCGCGAAGTCGCGCGGGCTGAAGACCAAGCTGGGCTTCACGTTCCGGTACGCGCCAGCGATGCGCTACATGAAGGCGCTCATCGACGACGGGTTCATCGGCACCCCGTTCATCTTCAACGGGTACGAGCAGAACTCGCAGTGGCTCGACCCGATGAACCCGCTGCGCCAGGTGGACCCCGACGCCGACCCCGCCGTGATCCAGGTGTCGTCGCTGGAAGGTTACGGCGCGCCGATCATCGACATCGGCATGTGGGCCGTGGGGGCCCCGTACCAGGAAGTCGTGGGCACGATGCGGAACTTCATCCCCGAGCGGATGGTGCGCGCCACCGGTCGCATGATGCGCATGAACATCGACGACGGCGACATCTTCATCGGGGAGTTCGCCAACGGCGCGTTAGGCAGCGTGCAGACCTCGTTTGTCACGGTGGGCAACTACCCGGGGATCGAGGCCCGCGTGTACGGCAGCGAGGGTGCGCTCATCTGCCGGCTCGTCGAGGAATTCGGCGTGTGCGAGGTGCTCAAGGCGGCGCGCCCGGACGATGTCGAGTTCAAGGAGATCGAGGTCCCGGAACGGTTCTACCCCGTGGGCGGCCACAAGCGCGAGGCGTGGCGCACGCTCTTCTATGCGAATCTCATCTCGTCGTTCCTTGGCGAGATCCAGTCGCCCGAGCCGACCAACGAGGGGGACTTCATGGACGGGGCACGCGTGCAGGAAGTGATCAACGCGGTCGAAGTCTCGTTCCGGCAACGCCGATGGGTCTCCTTGCCCTTGCCACGGTGACCACACGCTCCGCGCCCCGCCGGTCCGTGCCTGCATTCACGCCCCGCCGTGGTGACGGTCGTGCACCCTGACAACCAGGCAGGACTCGACGCCTTCTTCGAGGCGTTGTTCCAGCTGCGCCCGGTGGACGCCACGTTCATCGGGCATCACGAGCAGGACCATCGCCTCCCCGACTGGTCGCCCGCCGGCCACGAACAGGCTGTCGCCCGGTGGGAGGCGGTAGCGAAGGCGCTCCCCGCGACCTCCCTGCCAGCGCACGGACCCGTCGACTGGACGGCCGTCGACGTCGCCGTCGCGCGATCGCACGTGGAGCTCACCCTCGCCGAGCTGGCCACCCGGCACATGTCGCGTGGCAATCCATCGTTGGTCATTGGCGAGGCGGCGTTCAGCGCGATCGGGTTGATGACCCGCGACTTTGCGCCGGCGACCCAGCGCGCCTCGTACCTGCTCCCCCGCCTGCGGGCGATGCCGCGGTTCCTCGCCGGCGCGATGTCGACCGTCACCAGCGCGCCCGTTCCGCCGGCATGGACTGAGCGCGCGCGCCGCGAAGCGGCGGCAACCGAACGTTTGCTTACCGAGGGAGTGCCGTCCTGGTGCCACGCGATGGCGTTCCCCGAGGATCGCACCCGCGCCCTCGTCGACGCGGCCCAAGTCGCCGCGGGAGCGGTCCACGCGGCGGCCGCCGCACTCGCCGATGCGCCCCGCACCGAGGCGGAGGCAATCCCCGCTGGCGAGGCGATGCTCGCGACGTGCATTCGCCAGGGGCACTGGATCGAACGTTCGATCGACGATCTCCTGCAGGAAGTCCGGGAGGCCTTTCCCGAGCACCAAGCGCTCCTCGCCGAGCGGGTGCGTGATGCCGGGGCCAGCAGCTTCGCCGAGGTGCAACAGCGCCTGGCCGCAGCGCACCCCGAACCGTCCGGGTACTACGCCGCCTTCGAACGGTGCTGGTCCGCCTGCCGCGCCGCATCGGACGCGCACGCCCTGGTGACCTGGCCCGATGCGCCGATCCGCTACGTGCCGATCCCGGAATGGACCCGCATGGCGGCGCCGTCGTTGTACTACCTCTTCTATCGATCGCCGGCGCCGTACGACACCTACCCGGTGTACGACTATGTCGTCTCCCCCATCGAGGGACTCGACGACACCGGTCGTGCGCGGCACCTCGCGGCGTGGAACGACGCCACCATCAAGCTCAACCACGTGGTGCACCACGGCGCACTCGGCCATCACGTGCAGAACTGGTATGCGTATCGCGCCCCGTCACGCATCGCCCGCGTGGCCGCCGCTGATTGCGCGAGCCGCATCGCCATGCTGCAAGGTGGGACGATGGCAGAGGGGTGGGCCTGCTACGCAACCGACCTGATGGAGGACGTGGGCTTCCTCACGGCCGACGAACGCGTGTCGGAGCAACACACGCGGGTCCGCATGCTCGCACGTGCACTGGTCGACCTCGAGTTCCACACCGGACGCCGTTCATTCGACGACGCCATCCGGCTCTACGTCGACGACGTGGGGATGAGCCCCGAGATGGCGCGCGCCGAAGCCACCAAGAACAGCATGTTCCCCGGCACGGCATTGATGTACTGGTTCGGGACGAACGGCGTACACGCGTTGCGTCGTGAGATCGCCGCCCGCGAGGGTGCTGCCTTCACGCTGCGGAGCTTCCACGATCGGTTCCTCGCGCATGGCGCGCTCCCCGTCGCGCTCATTCACCGGCTGATGACGGCGGGGGAGTAACGTCGGGCCGGCCGGCCCGCCCTTCCCCCCTTCGTTGCCCCCGGCCAACGTTCGACCACTGGCCACGCCACCGACTTTCCGGACCACGCCGTGTTTCGCCGACTTCCCCATCTCCTCACGTGCGTCGTCCTCGCTGGTTGCGGCGAACGATCGGCCGCGCGCAACCTCGCCAGCAACGACCTCCTCGTGGTCGGCTACGATCGCGAGCCGGACACCCTCAATCGGTTCAGCACGCACATCCTCGAGGACGTGCAGACCTGCATCATCGAGGGGCTGGTGACGAACGACGACCAGATGAACGTCGTCCCGGTACTCGCCGCCGAGGTGCCGACGCTGGAGAACGGCGGCGTCGTGTTGCGACCCGACGGGGGGATGGACGTCACCTGGAAGTTGCGCCCCGGCATCACGTGGCACGACGGCGTCCCGTTCACCAGCGCGGACCTCAAGTTCACGGTCGACGCGATCAATTCGCCGGAGTACAACCCGGAAAGCACCGACGGCTTTGACCGTATCAGCAGCGTCGACACGCCGGACTCGCTCACCGCGGTCGTGCGTTACCGCGAGCCGTACGCACCCTACCAGCTGCAGTTCGTGCGCGGGGCCCTCCCGAAGCACGTCCTCGAGGGGCGCAACATCGACCAGGCCGGCGACTACAACCGCAACCCGTTAGGCACCGGCCCGTACCGGGTCGTGGAATGGAAGACGGGCGAGTACATCCTCCTCGAGCGCGTCGAGTCCTACTGGCGCGGCACGCCGAAGATCCGTCGCATCCAGTTCAAGTTCATCCCGAACGCCACGACGCGCATCAACCAGCTGGCGGCGGGCGAAGCACACCTCGTGGCCCTCGTGCCGTGGGACCGGGCCCGCGAGCTCGGCCGCGTGCCGGGGCTCACGCTGCACCGGATGATGGGCAACTCATACGAACACATCACGCTCAACCAGCGAAAGGTCCCCGCGTTCGCTGACGCGCGCGTGCGGCGCGCCCTCACCCACGCCATCGATCGCGAGTCGATCACCCGGACGATCCTGGACTCGCTTGCGCCCGTCGTCCACGGCGCCATCCAGCCGCTCTCGTGGGCGTACACGGACAGCGTCACCACCTACCCGTTCGATGTGGGACGTGCGCGCGCGCTGCTCGAGGAAGCCGGGTGGACCGACACCAACGGCGACGGGATCCGTGAGAAGGATGGCGCACCCCTGGCCTTCACCCTCCTCACCCAGGCGGGCTTTGTCACGCGCGAGAATGTCTCCCAGGTCGTGCAGCGCATGTTCCGCGACGTTGGGGTCGACATGAAGATCCAGCTCGTGGACGGCACCTCGATCTCGTCCCTGTGGTTCGAGGGGAAGTTCGACGCGATGCTCCACTGGTGGCACATGCCGGCCGACCCGGAGCTGACGCTGTTCTTCGCGTCGGATCGCACGCCGCCCGCGGGGCGCAACATCAACTACGTGGCCGATCCCGCCCTCGACTCGCTGCTGTACGCCAGCGACCGGGAGATCGACCAGCCGCGGCGTCGACGCCTCCTCGTTCGCGTGCAGCAGCGCCTCGCCGACCTCGCCCCCGAGATCCCGCTGTACAACGTCACGCGGCTCGACGGCGTCCCGGCCACCCTCAAGGGCTTCAAGGGGAACCCGACCAACACCGGCGTCTTCTGGAACGTCCACGAGTGGGAGTTCGCGCCCACGCCGTGAGAAACGACGGGCACGGGCGTCGCCACTTTTGACGCCAGGGGGCGCGGCAGGTACCCTTTCCCCATTCCCGTTCCCGACCTTCCGTGCCCCTCCTGCCTGCCCTGACGGACGCCGCCACGCGCGACGCGCTCATCGCGCGCTTCGAAGCGCTCCGGCCCGACGCGCCCCGCCAATGGGGCAAGATGAACGTGACGCAGATGTTGTGGCATGTGGCCGAGGCATACCGCGCGGCCCTGGGTGACGTGAACGCCGGTGACCAGAGCAACTGGTTCATGCGCAACGTGGTGCGGCGCATTGCCTTTTACGCCCCGATGGCCTGGCCAAAGAACGGCCCGACCTTGCCTCGCTTCAACGCGGTGCGACAGCAGGCATCGATCGACCCTGATTTTCCCAGGCTGCAGGCCGAGCTCATCACGCTGGTCCGCCGGTTCTCGAGCTGGCAGGGCGAGGGGCACCCGCATCCGGCTTTTGGGCCGCTGACGCAGGACGAGTGGCAGCACTGGGGCTGGCGTCACGCCGACCACCACCTGCGCCAGTTCGCGTCGTGACCTCGTGACACGCGCGGTTCCCTCATGACCGCCTCGTTCGTTGCCCGGCGGGTAGCCCAGGCCGTGCCGCTGCTGCTGTTGCTGTCGGTCGGCGTCTTCGCGCTGCTGCACGCCGCGCCGGGCGGGCCGCTGGCCATCTACCTCGAGAACCCGAACGTCCGGCCCGCCGACATCGAGCGCCTCAAGGCGTCGTTAGGCCTGGACCAGCCGCTCCCCGTCCAGTACCTCGCGTGGCTCCGGGGATTCGTCGCT
>JAEUJK010000109.1 GCA_016794735.1 Gemmatimonadota bacterium
GTCAGCTGGGTGAACGGGTATGAACCGGTCGCCCAGGAGATGGTGGGGTACGGGTACTCGGACATCCGGTACCTCCCGCCCGACCCGGCGCCGGCATGGCGCGCCCAGCTGGACGCCCTGGAGCTGCTCGCGCAGAAGGTATACAAGGCGCCGTTTGCATCACTGGACGTCGCGCGCCGCACCGACGTGGTGACCCAGGCGTTAGGCGGGGAACGCGGCGCACGGTTGCCGGCACCGCTCGATGCGCGTCACGTCGCCGTGGCCCTGCTCGCCCATTGGGCCTCGAGCCCCGGGGCATGGAACCTCGCGATGGGGGTGGAGGTGTCCCCCGGTGCGTGCCGCCCGCTCGACGGGGCCACGCCGCGCCCGGTGGCCATCGGGAGGGCGCGCGCATGAAGACCATCGAGGCCGACATCTGCATCATCGGGAGCGGGATCACCGCCGCGATGATGGCCGAACACCTCGCCGAGCACACGCAGCGCGCGATCACGGTGATCGAGGCCGGCAAGCCGTCGACGCCGTTCGGGGAACGCGCACGCGCCCGCCAGCGCTACCAGGACTACGGGGAAAGCCCGTGGAAGCGGGACTATCTCGACGACCAGAACGCGTACGGCGTGACCTACGGCTTCTCGCCATCCATGCATGTCGGTGGACTCGCCATGCACTGGGGTGGTGTGTCGCCGCGGTATTCGCCCGAGGACTTCCGCGTGAAGTCGCTCACCGGCTTCGGTGCGGACTGGGCGTTCAGCTACGACGACCTCGACCCGTTCTACCAGGAGGCAGAAGAACGCATCGGGATCGCGGGTGAACAGGGTCCGGTAGCCTTCGACCCACGCGGCAAGGCGTACCCCATGCCCGCGCTCCCCGTGAACTACAACCTGGCGCAGCTGCGCGACTGGGCCACGAAGGCGGGGATCAGCGCGTGGAGCACGCCGTCGGCCAAGAACTCACAGCCGTACAAGGAGCGCGCCATCTGCCAGCGCTGCGACACCTGTTATCCCGTCTGCCCGACGGGCGCGAAGTACTCTCCGGACTTTTCGTGGGACGCCCTGGTGAAGGCCGGCAAGGTCACGCTGGTGACCGAGACCCTCGTGCGACGCCTCGTCACCGAGTCGCAACACGGGCGCATCGTGCGAGCCACCGGCAATCGCACGGACGCTTCGGGTGAGGAAGTCACGATCACCGCGAAAACCTTCGTGCTCGCGGCAGGCTTCGTCTGGTCCGCCCACCTGCTGATGCTCTCGCGCGACGACCAACATCCCGACGGGCTCGCGAATCGCAGCGGGAACGTGGGGCGTTACCTGGCCGGGCACCGCAACATCGGCGGGCAGATCTCGCTCCCGCTGGAGTTGTACCCGGGGATCAACGTGCAACACTCGCTGGTCTCCAAGCAGTTCATGCGCGAGGGACGCAAGGGACGGTACCTGCGCCACGACCTGCGCATCTGGGAATCGAGCGTCGGGCGCGACCCGCGACTGCGCAACGAAGCGGGCGACCTCCAGATGGGCGATGCACTCCTCGCCGACTGGCGCGCGCGCGCAAAGGGCGCGACGGCGCGCGTTCGCGCCTACTACGACGTGCTGCCAGACCGTGACTCGCGCATCACCTTCGACGCCACCCGCAAGAATCGGTTTGGGGATCCGATGCCGTTCCTGACGTTCAAGGACGCCCCGGAGAGCGCGGCCTTGCGCTCATGGCAGGAGGAAGGATTACGCAACCTGTTCCGGTCGATGGCGAAGGCCGGCGGCGGTGAGGTGATCAGCCTGTCGAGCAACGCCAACGACATTGGCCAGGAACACCCCACGGGCGGCTGCCGCATGGGCACCGACCCCGCAACGAGTGTGGTCGACGCATGGGGACGCGCCCACGACCACGAGAACCTCTGGATCGCCGGCGCGCCCACACTACCGACGGCGTCCTGCACGAACGGGACGCTCACCTTTGCGGCGATGGGGCTGCGGACGGCGGCGGGGATAGCGAGGGGCGGCTGAAAGAGCGAACTGCGAGGGCGAAGCACGAGAGGTAAGAGCGGCACGGGCAGCACGCGTCAGGCTTCGACCTCGTGCTGCCCCAATCTCGTGCTGCTCGTGCTTCGCCGTGGCAGTTGGACCTCTACGCGATTCCTCCCATCAGGTCGCGCACCGCCTGCTGAAGCATCCCGACCTTCGGCGCATCACACGAACCGTTGCGGTCGTTGCCGAGCTGCGTCGCCAGGGTCGACAGGGCATCACGACGTGCCGTGCCTGCCGCGGACTCGGCGCCGGCCAGCGCCTGGCGGACCGCGGCGATACGCGCCGTGGACAGGCACTTGTTGCGCTCCAGCTGGTCGACGTACGCGCGAGCCAGGGCAAAGCTCGGCGGCCAGCTCAACTTCGGCTGCCCCTGGGCGTTGAGGTACTCCAGCTTCACCGTCTTGGCCGCGTCGATCTCGTTCTGCGAGATGTGCTGCGTGGGCACGAGTTCGAAGAGGTCGAGCCCGCGC
>JAEUJK010000145.1 GCA_016794735.1 Gemmatimonadota bacterium
GCGTTCATGCCGGTGTCCACGACGAGGCGACAGGAGAGGAAGATGTCCATCGCGAGGCGCCCGTACCGGTCGTAGGGATCCGAGTACATGCCCAACTCCCCGGCGAGGGATGCGGCGTACTCACCCCATCCTTCCGTGAAGACCGTGTGCGTTGTCCGTTGGCGGAAGTAGGGAAGGGTCGTCGACTCGCGCTGGGTGGCGATCTGGAAGTGGTGCCCCGGGACAAGTTCGTGGAAGACCAACGAGGCCGCGCCGAGCATGCTGCGCTCGGGGAGGTTGGATCCATTGTACATGTAGTGCCCCATGGAGTCGGTCGGGGTCGGGACCTGGTAGTACCCGAAGGTCATCGACGCTTCCAGGCGCGGGTCGAGTCGCCGCACATCACCGAGGGCACGCGGCACGCTCGAGAACATCTCGGCCACGCGTGGCCGGATGCGCGCGTCATGGTACATGAGCTTCTCGCCGAACTCTTCCGGCACCTTCGCAAAGAAGCGCGGATCCCTTGCTAGCTGGGCGTGGAACTCCGCCTTCGTCCCCGTGAAGCCGAGTTCGCGGCGAATGGCAGCCATCGCACTGTCGATGCGGGCGACCTCGGCGAGCCCGATGGCGTGCACCTGTTCCGGGGTGACGTCCATCGTCGTGGAGCGGCGCACCAGGGCGCGGTAGTACGACGCCCCGTCGGGATACTGGGAGAGCCCGACCGTGGTGGGCGCCTCCGCGAGGTATGGTCCTTCGAGGTAGGTCGCGAGTTTCTCGAAGGACGCGCGCACCCGGGATTCGAGCCGGCTGCCTAACGCGGTGGCAAAGGTGGCGCGCACGTCCTCGGGGAGTCGAGCGAGCCGACCTGGCGATGGCAGGAAGGGGCTCTGCGCTGCCGGCGGGGCAAAGCCGCGGACAAACGGCACGATGAGCCGGATCTCGTCCTTCGGGAGCAGGACCTTGCGGGCGCGTCGCTCCTCGAGCTTGCCGCGGATCGTATCGGCAAGGACGGCCAGTGAATCGACCATCGCGAGATACCGATCTGCGTCCTGCCGCGAGCTGAGTGGCAGCTGCGCAAAGGTGCCCGGCAGCGCCGAGAGGGGTGACTGGTATGGCGTGATGAACGCGAAGGAGATGGCGTGGTAACGCGCCTCCTCGATCGCCGCGACGTGCTCGAATCGCAGGATGCGCGAGGTGATCCACTCGTCGGCGGTGAGGTCCTTGGGGACCAGCGCGTCGAGGGCGTTGACGACTGCGCGCGCACGATCGGCGTTGCGTACCACACGTGCGGTGGAGAGGTCGGGCATCTGCGGGGCCCCGCCACCGAGGAGTCCCTGGCCCTCGGACTTCATCCGTTGCTCCTGTTCGGCCAGGAGGCGGGCGAGCGTCTTCGCACTCGGAGTGGAATCCGTGGCGATCAGGAGCGGAACCGCAGCGAGGAGCAGGGAGATCATGGCGTTAAGTAATGGAAGGGCAGTGAGCGCGGCGTCGCAGCGCCCGCCTACTCGCGAAGGGCGACCGCGCCGGTTCCCGCGGCCGGGAAGCGGGTCATCACCGCGGGGTCGTGTCCCGGGATGATCAGGCCTGGGGATGCAGCGAGCGCGCGCATGGTGCGTTGCGCACGCAGGTTGGACAGCGAGTCGAGCGTCTGCGCGATGGGACGCGCGCGGTCGAGGTTCTCGTAGAGATAGGCGTTGTCCGAGGCGATCACCACGGTGCCGCGCGGCGTGCGCGCGGAGACAAACTGCGACGCCCAGGTGTGCTTGCCCCCAGTGTGCACGCGGATCCCCGGGCGGATCTCCGCCGAGTCGCCCTCGGCGAAGCGGATGCGACCCTGCGTGAAGAGGCGGCGATACATCGCGGCAACGTCGGCATCGATGGCCGGGGCCTTGGACTCCCCGTTGGGTCCCACGTAGTACTCGAACTCATCGCGCTGCAGCCAGATGCGCGCATTCGTGAACCGCTCCACCCCATCCGCATGATCCCAGTGGATGTGCGAGATGATGATGTCGGTCACGCGCGCGGGATCGAAGCCGGCGCGTCGCAACGCGCTGTCCGGGGTGACGTAGTCGACCGGCTTCCACTGGTCGATGAACTTCTGCCGCGTGAACCCCGCGTCGACCATCACGATGTCGCCGTTGGACGCCCGCAGCGGCCAGACCATCAACGTGGCATCGATGCGTCGCGCGGTATCGGCGCCGGCAATCAGTCCCCGCACGCGAAAGTTGGCGAGCGCGCCGAACTTCACCGCGAAGGCGTCGTACTGCGGCGCCGAGGTGCGTGTGGCCGTCGCACAGCCCGCAAGGACGAGCAGGGCGGAAAGGGCAGGGAGTCGCATGCGGAAGAAGATGCCACCGGAAAGAGCACGCGCCAGTCACCGGCGTGCGTGGCAATCCGGCGCTCCCATCCCGGCGTAACACCACCGTACCGCGCGGCGCGGTACTGCCACGCTCCAGATCGATGTCTCCACGCTGGGTTTTCCTTGCCCTGCTCCCCGCAGCGTCCCTCCGGCCCACCACCGACGTGGTGGTCACGTACCGCACCTTCCAGGCCACGCCCGATACCGTGCGTGTGCCGACGGGATCGACGGTTCGCTGGACGAACGAGGACCAGGTCCTGCACACCGTGACCGGGGGAACCCCGGAACGACGGACGGCGGGATGGGATGCCGCATTGCCAACGGCGGGCACATCGACCACGCGTCGGTTCGACCGCGCCGGAACCTACACCTACTTCTGCGACCGTCACCAGTTCATGCGCGGCACGGTCGTCGTCACCAACACTCGTTAGGAGAGTTCCACCATGTTGCGTTCCCTCACCATCGCGATGGTGGGCGCGGCCGTGGCCATCGCCCCCATCAACGCCAACGCCCAGGCGCATGCCATGTCCCATGGCACTGCGTCGTCCACCCTGCGTGCCACGTTGCGCACGCTCCTCCAGGAACACGCCTTCCTCGCGGCCAATGCCACCGGCGCCGCACTCGGCGGACGCAAGGCAGAGTTCGAGTCGGCTGCCGCGGCGCTCGACATGAACTCGGTCGACGTGTCGAAGGCCATCGGGTCGGTC
>JAEUJK010000151.1 GCA_016794735.1 Gemmatimonadota bacterium
GACGAAGACGATCCCGACCAGGGTCATGAACGCCACGTTCACCAGCGAGGCGACGAACTTCTCCACGTCGGCGCGCGCGCGCAGCAGGCGACCGAGGGTCTCCCCGGAGCGCTGGTCCTCGAACGCCACGAACGGGAGGGCGAGGGCGTGGCGAATGCCATCCGTATACAGCCGCGTGCCGACGCGCTGCGTGATGATGTTCACGCAGTAGTCCTGGAAGTTCTTGGCGATGCGCGAGACGAGTGCGACCCCGACCAGCGCGGCCAGCAACCGCCCCACGCCGCTGTAAAACACGTCCGCCGGCAGCTCGGCGTGCCGCATCGCATACCGGTCGACGAGGTACCGGAAGATCAGCGGGTCCAGGAGCGCGAAGACCTGGTTGATCGCGGCCAGGGTGAGGGCCACGGCCACCAGGCCGGCGTGCTTCCGGAGGTACCCGATCAGGAGATCCATGATCGGGTAAACTGGGGGGCTGAGGCCGATCGAGGAACTGGAAACGGATGAAGCACGAGGAGCGAGGGTGACGCGAGCGGTTGGCGCGCGCCTGCTTTACTCGATCGCTGGCTTCATGACGGGCGCGTGGGTGCCGCCTGAACCCGTCAGCCCGGGCAGGTCGCGACCTTGAACTCCACGCGACGATCGAGCGCATCGGCGGCGTCGTCGCTGCCGGTGCCGATGATCGTCTCGCGGAATCCCATGCCGGTGGCCTGCAACCGGTTGGCCAGCGCCGCGCGTTCGGCGACGAGGAGTCGCCGCACCGTTTCGGCGCGCGCACGTGAGAGCCGGTCGTTCACGGCTTCCGTTCCGGTCTTGCTCGTGTGACCGACGACGTCGAGACAGGCGCCGTTGGCCTGCATGGCGCGCGCGATCTGCCGGAGCCACATCGGGTACATGCCCGCGAGGTCGCGGCCCGGCCAGAAGTCGGTGGCACTCCCGGGGCGGAACAACAACTTCACGGACAGGTTGTTGGTCGCGAGGCCCAGCGCGGCGATGCGACCGAAGGCGGTCTCGGCCTCCGCGAGCTTGCCGAGGCGCACGTTGGCGAGGTAGATGCCGTTGAAGGTCCGCAGCTGCTGTCCATCGGGGCGCGCTGCTGCAGCGCTGTAGGCCGCGAGGGCGACATCCCACTTGCCGGCGTTGTACGCCTCGAGGGCATCGGCGAGGATCGCGGCGGTCGGGAGCTGGGAGACGTAGAGGGCGTCGGCCGCGTCACCCTTCCGCGTCTCGGCCGTGCGCACGTACCCGTCGACCGACCGGTCGCGCACGAGCGACGGGGAGTCGTTGTAGAAGCGGGTGGGTGCCACCGAACCACCGGCGCCCTTGAAGCGACCCGCGGATTGTGCGACGACCAGCCCGCTGGGGCGATCGGTGAGCGCGACGTTGATCAGGTACCCGTCGGGCGGTGCCGCGAGTGACACCGTTCCCGTGAGGACAAACCGCGCCTTGGCTTCGTTCGTGGCGTCGAACGGCAGGATGGACGCGTCCTTGAGCGAGGTCGAGAGGGCAGGCAGCATCGCGTCCTGCACGCGCTGCGAGAGTTCAGTCTGCTGGCCCGTGGTCTTGTCGATCATGGGGTCGACGACGACGGTGCGACCCGCCCCCGCACCGAGTTGCGACGCGAGATCGGCGGCCATGCGCTGCACCGCGACGCCCAGCGCGGCATCCGGCGGCGTCGGGGCGGGGGCCGGTGCCGGCGCGGGGGCCGGTGTTGCGGCGCACCCGGCGGCCGTCAGGGCCACGAGCAGCGACGCGCCGTGACGGCGCAGGGTCGTCAGGAGGATCCGGTGCGACATTCTTTCTTGAGTTTGGCGGTTTCCGCGTCAGACAGGCGCTCCCCAAGGCTGATGCGTTCCAGCAGGCGCGCGCACGTTTCGCGCAACTCGGGCGAGGCCGTGGTGGTCGGTGGGGAGTCGACGACCGGGGGGGTGGTGCTCGTCGCCTGCTCCTTCGGCACGGCGACCTGGCTGTCGCGCCGGGTCACGGGTGCCGTCGGCACCGCATGCGTTGCCGCGCGACGCGCGGAGTCGACGGCTGGCGTGGGCGCGGTCACCGGCGCAGGGGCCGGAACCAGCGTGTCGGGCGACGGTGCCCCAATAGCGGTTGCCGCCGCAGGCGGGACACCCCCGCTCGGCGTGGTCGGCGTCGACCACGGCCGGGTGATGGCGAGGAGCGCTGCCGCAACGAGCGCGACGACTCCAACGATGCGCAGCGTCTTCGATCCCGACGCTGTCGCGGGCGCCTCGGGCGCGGACACCGGCGCGGCCGCGGGGGCCACGATGTCGCTGCGGCGCAGCGCGGTGCGCGCACGTTCCGCCGTGTCGAACCGTTCCTGCACATCGGCCAGCATCCCGTCCAGGAAGGCCTCGAAGGCGTCGGAGCAGGAGACGCGCCCCTTCCAGTCGAGTTTTCCGGTGCGCGCCGAGTGCCACTCCAGGGGATGCAGCCCGGTCACGGCCTCGAGCGCGGTGGCACCGAGCGCATACAGGTCGCTGGACGGACGCGGGCGCCCGACCGCCTGCTCGCGTGGCGTGTAACCCGCGGTGCCAATCGTCGTGCCCTGTTCCTCCGGGCTGCCGCCTATGGCCTCGCGCACTGCACCGAAGTCGATGAGGTACACGGTGCCGTTCGCGCCCAGCATGATGTTCGCGGGCTTGATGTCCCGGTGGATGACCGGGGGGGTGCGCCCGTGCAGGTACGCCAACACGTCGAGCAGGCTCTCGACGATCCGGCGGACCTCGACCTCGGGGAGCCTGGTGTCGCGGCGCAGGCGTTCGTCGAGCGTCTCGCCGTCCACGAAATCCTGCACGAGGTAGAAGCGCCCTTCTTCCTCGAAGTAGGCCTGCATCGTGGGGATCTGCGGGTGGTGCAGGTCGAGCAGTACCCGCGCCTCGCGTTCGAAGAGGCGGCGCGCCACGTCGTTCTCCTGCCGCACGGACAGGAGCTCCTTCACGACGCAGTCCGCATTGAAGCGCGAGCGGTCGAGGGCGCGAAACGTCGAGCCGAATCCGCCGGACCCGAGGCGCTCGACAATCTCGTATCGCGTGGCCAGGAGTGTCCCGGGCCGAAGCTCGCGTCCTGTCACCAGTGATTCACCGGGCCGCCGCCCGCTCCTGTGCTCGCTCCCCAACACACCACGAATGGGAATTGGCACTCGTCGCCGACCCCAGACAACCCCTGACACGGTGCTGGCCACCGATCCGCGGGTGCCCCGGCATCAGTGAGGTGGTGCGGAAGCCATTGCCCCACATGTCGTTGCGCAGGATCCACGTCGTAACTGTCATCCACGCGCAGAAAAACGAACACGCGGCGTAAGAACGAGCTGCCGGGGGGCGTTGCCCGGGTGAACCGGTCGCGATGCGCGGTGCGCATCGGGCCCCCACCCGGAGGTAGCAAATGTCTCGTGCGTTCAGCTCCCGCGCTCTCTTCGTCGTTGCTGTGGCCACCTTGGGCGTCGCCTGCTCCGACGCCACCGCCCCGGATACCTCCAACACCGGTCGCGGCCGCAGGGTCGCCGCCTACGCGGATGCCGGGACCGGCCCGGATACCACCCGTGGTGGTGGCGGCGGAGTGGGATTGCCGATCTTGACCGGCACTCGCGTTGGTAGTGAGGCGGTCACCACGTCCGACGCACAGGTCCGCTCGAGCCGCGTTCGTCGCGCGGCGAACTAGCCAGGCTCGGAGGCGTTGGCCCCGCCGGATTCACCCGTTGGGATGGGTGAGGTCCGACGGGGTCAGCCCCATGGCGATCGCTTCCTCGCGAATCTTCGCCCGCGCCCGGAAGAGAATCTGGGCGACATTGTTGGCGGTGATCCCCAGGTACGCCGCGGTGTCCTGGTCGGAGAAGCCCTGCAGGTTCCGCAACCAGACCTCGCGCGGTCGCGGCGCGAGGCAACTCGCCAGCCGCTCGATGACCTCCTCGCGCTCCCACGTGCGCCCGGGTCGGCCGGTGTCGGCTACCTCGAAGCCGCTGGAGGGCAATTGGTCGGGCTGGCGTCGGCGCCGTCGTCGCTTGTCGGCCAGGGCGTGTTTGGCCATCACGTAGAGCCACGCCTCGAACTTCCCGTGGTCTTCGTACGTCGCGAGGGCGTGCGGCAACCGCATGAAGACGTCGGACAGGATTTCGGCCGCCGTCACCGTGGAGTCCTCCGCCTGCAGCCGCCGGAGGATGTCGGGCCCAAATCGACGATGCAGCTCGCCAACGTGGCTGCGGCCGCCCTCGCGTGCCCCGGCGAGGAGCTCGTCCAGCGAGAGGGTGTGGACGACGAGGTCGAGCTCAGACGCGTTGGTGACGAGCCGGCCCTGTCGGTCCCGATGCGGAGTCGAGGACATGCTGCACGCTACCTCGGCGTGCCGGGGGCCGCCACCGCCTGTCGGGTGCTGCGCGCGCGTGCCGTGTCACCCACCGCCTCGAAGGCGGCGGCCAGGGTCTCCCGGGCCGCCGCCGAGGACGGGGTATTCGGCCCGACGATGGAATCGACCACCTGCAGGGCGGGGACACTCAGGGCGATGACGTCCTCGTAGCGCCGCGCGCGCGACAACGCCGTCGCGAGTTGGAGGCGGAGTTGGGCGGCGTGCAGGCTGCGCGGGCCCAGGGCCGAATCCGCCCGTGCCGTGATGCCCTGGAGCGTGGTGACGACGGCCGCGGGATCGCCGGTGGTGGCGAGGGCGCTGCTCGCCTCGAGGTTCAGCACGTCCTTGTGGGCCGGTCCCCACGCGCGGCGGAGCAGGGCTGCAGCCGCTGTGTAGTCTTCGCGGGCGGCCGCCAGGTCGCCGCGGCGGTCGCGCACGGTGCCGCGCAGGCCAACGGCCAGCGCATAGTTCGGGCTCGTTGGTCCCAGGATCGGCGTGCGCCCATAAATGTCGATCACGCGCGTCACGAGGGAATCCGCCTCGGCGATCCTCCCCTGCGCCACCAGGGTCTGGGCGAGGACGTACTGTGCCGCCGCGACGAAGTAGTGATCGATCCCGTACCACGCCGCGAGGATGTCGACCGCCGCCTGGCGATCCCGTATCGCATCGTCGAGTGCCCCACGCTGCGACGCTGCGTGGCCGAGGTTCGCATGCAGGAACGCGACCTGCGGGTGGGTCGGGCCGAGCAGCCGTCGTGCCAGCGGGAGGCCACGCGTCCACGTCGACTCGGCGAGCGCGAGTTCGCCTCCGGCCCCCGCGGCGTTGCCGAGTTCGCGCAGCGCCTCGACGAAGCCGATCGACAGGGTGTCGCGGGAGTGGCGCACCGCGACGGCGCGGCGCAGGGCGTCGATCCCCTCCTTCGTGCGCCCAAGGACGCGCAGCAGCTTCCCGAGTTCGAGCCACGCTTCCGAATACGCCGGGTGGCCCTGGTCGGCGGGCCGGAATGCCTGGATGACGCGTCGCAGCTCGCGTTCGGCCGCGGCGCTGCTGTCCCGCACGATCAGCAAGCGCGCGCCGCGCACCTGCGCTTGCAGGGTGCGCGGGTCCTCCGGACCGTACAGGCGCAACCCCTGCGCCACGGCCTCGCGAATCAGCGAGTCCGCGCGGCCATACGTGGCCATTCCCTCGGACACGATCGCGAGCGACTCGAGGAGTTCCATCTGCATCGCCGGATCCATCGTGAGCGCGCGCGCCTCGCGGATGCCATTCGCCACGAGCGTGGCGACCCGCACGGAGTCCGCGGTGCCCGCGGCCTGTCCTCCCTGGAAGAGGTTCTCGAGGAACTGCCGGAGCCGCGTGGTGCGCTCGACCTCGAGGAGTGCGGCGTCGCGTGCGGCGGTGATGGTCCGGTTGTGCAGGACGAGCCCGATGGTTCCCGCCGCCAGCACGAGGGTGGCGGCGACGACGGCCGCCCGCCGACGACGGACAAACTTTCGCAAGCTGTAGGCCATGCTGGCCGGCAGGCTGTCCAGTGGAAAGCCACCGAGGTACCGTTCCACGTCGCGCAGCAGTGCCTCGACGGAGGGATACCGTGCCTCGACGCCGGACGCCGTCGCCCGCCGGCAGATGTGCGCCAGGTCGTTGCGATCCTCGCCGCGCTCGGCGGGGAGGTGGGCAGCTTCCACGCGGCCGGTGGGACGGCTCCCGGTGAGCAATTCCACGAGGATCACGCCGAGGGCGAAGACATCACCCGAGACCGTGCCCGCTTCCCCGGCGCGACGTTCCGGGGCAGCATACGCCGGCGTGAGGTGGCGCAGGGGCGTCGAGGTGTCGTCGGCGTCCAGGCGGGACGCGATCCCGAAGTCGAGCAGGCGCACGCGTCCCTCGCGCGTGACCAGGATGTTCGCGGGCTTGAGGTCGCCGTGCACGATGAGTCGCTCGTGCGCGGCCCGCACCGCCAGACAAACGTCGCGGAACAGCTGCAGCCGATGGCGGATGCTCGCGGCCGTCGTCGCGCAGTGTTGGGTGATGGGCGCGCCGTCCACGTGTTCCATGGCAAACCACGGCGTGCCGTCGTCGGCCTGCCCGGCGTCATACAACGGGACGATGCCGGGATGGCGCAGTGTGGCGAGGATGCGCTGCTCCTCATCGAAGCGCGCGCGGCGGAGTGGGGAGAGCGGGGCGTCCCACAACACCTTCAGCGCGACCTCGGCGCCGACGTCGTCGCGTCGTGCGAGGTACACGACGCCCATGCCACCATCACCGAGCGTCCCGATGACGCGGTAGGGGCCGAACGGCGCCGTGGGAAGTTCGGCCGGGCCGGTGGGCGAGAGGAGTGCGGCGATCTCCGGCGCGAGCCCATCGTCGAGTACCACCGTGGGTTCGACGGCGACCAGCTGTTGGACGGCGGCGATCACCTCCGGTGGGGCCCCGCTCGCCGCCAGACGTGACGCACGCGCCTCCGGCGACAGGTCAACCACCTCGTGAAAGAGGCGTTCCACCAACGCCCACGCCTCCGTTGACAGGTTCATCCGCTGGTTGGTCGTGAGGCCGCGAGGCTCCTGAGTCAGTTGCGTAACGAGCGCGGGCTGACGGTCATGCGGGGGCTGTGTGGTCGCCCAGCTCAACGGCGAGCCATGCGCGCGCGAGTCGCCAATCCCGCTGGATCGTGGCCTCCGAGACGTTGAGCAGCTGCGCGATCGCTGGCACGTCCAGGCCGCCAAAGAAGCGTGCCTCCACCATGCGGGCCTGTCGCTCGCTCAGCGTCGCGAGTTTCTGGAGGGCGGCGTCGATGGCGAGGACGCGATCCTCGGGCGGCGCCGGCAGGGGAAGGGCGTCGTCCAGCTCCACGTGCACCCCGGCCCGCTTGCCGGCGCGCCGCCGTCGCGCCGAGTCCACGAGGACCTGTCGCATGGCACGGACGACGATGTGCTTGAAGTGGCGTTCATCGACGATCCGCAGGTGCGGCGAGGCAGCGAGCTTGAGCCATGCCTCGTTGACCAGCGCCGTCGTGGTGACGGTCGCAAAGGGGTCGCTGTGTTTCACGGCGCCGGCCAGGCGCCTCAGCTCGTCGTATGCGATGCTGTACAGCTCGTCGACCGAGTGGGGTGTGGACGGGCTGTCCTCGCCAGATGCCGACTCCACCGTGTGCTCCACCCGCCAAGGGCCAAAGGGATCGTGCAGCGCCGAGCTACAGTAGCCCCGGCAGAAGAGGGTGACAAGGCGCGCTGGACGGGTCGAGGTTGCACTGTTTCGATACCGTCCAGGGCATCCGATCGGCCGGTCCGGTGCGTAGCTTGGGAACCCGGCTCCCTCTGTCCAGCTTCATCCCGAAGTCTCCCCTTGGCCCGAGCGCTGCTCCCATGATCATCCGTTCGACTCCCGATCACCCCATCCGGTCCTCCGAAATCACGCCGGAGGGGGTGTACCACGATCGCCGGACCTTCATCAAGGAAGCGGGCTTCGCCGGGATCGGCTTGGCGGCCACGTTGGCCGGTGCCCGACGCGCGTCGGCGCAACAGGGTGGCACCTCCATCGGCGGCGCGGAGCTCAAGGGGGAGCTCACCCCCGAAGAGGACGTGACCTCGTACAACAACTTCTACGAGTTCGGGACCGGCAAGGACGACCCCAAGCCGAACGCGAAGAACTTCCGCACCAAGCCGTGGTCGGTGAAGGTCGAGGGGATGGTCGCCAAGCCCGCGACCTACAACCTCGAGGACTTCCTCAAGCCGCATAAGGTCGAGGATCGCATCTACCGGCATCGCTGCGTCGAGGCGTGGTCCATGGTGATCCCGTGGATGGGATTCCCGATGGCCGACCTGGTCAAGCGGGTCCAGCCGTTAGGCTCGGCCAAGTACATCCAGTTCACCACGGCGCTCGATCCGCAGCAGATGCCGGGGGTGCGCTTTCCGGTGCTGGACTGGCCGTATGTCGAGGGGCTCCGCCTCGACGAGGCGATGCATCCGCTCACCATGATGGTCGTCGGCGTCTATGGGAAGATGCTGCCTAACCAGAACGGGGCGCCGCTGCGTCACATCGTGCCGTGGAAGTACGGCTTCAAGAGCTGCAAGTCGATCGTGAGCATCAAGTTCACCGACCAGATGCCGGCGACCGCATGGTCCGTGGCCACGCCCGACGAATACGGGTTCTACGCCAACGTGAATCCCACCGTGGACCATCCCCGCTGGTCGCAGGCGCGTGAGCGTCGCATTGGGGAGCTGCGCCGGCGCGAGACGTTGATGTTCAACGGCTACACGCAGGTGGCGTCGTTGTATTCGGGGATGGATCTGCGCAAGAACTTCTAGTCACCGAGACGGCAGACGGCAGACGGCAGACGGCCGATGGCAGAGGCGCTGGTCCCGAATGCACCGGGCGCGGCACGCGTTGACGGATCCCGCGCGCGCGGCTTTCGGCCACCCGGCTGGCTGCACGCGGTCGTGGTGGTGGCCGCTCTCGTTCCCTTTGCCTGGGTGTGCTGGGCGTTCTACTCGGACCTCGTCAACAACACGCGGCTCCTGACCTCCGAGCCCATCAAGGAAGCAGAGCACTTCACGGGGAAGTGGGCGCTCCGCTTCCTCCTCGCCTGCCTGGCCGTCACCCCGCTGGTGCGCGTCGCCCGGATCGGATGGTTGGTGAAGTACCGTCGCACCTTCGGCCTCCTCGCCTTCTTCTACGCCGTGGTGCACCTCGGGATCTACTTCGGGCTCGACATCGAGCTCATGTGGTCCAACCTGGTCGAGGACGTGGCCGAGCGGCTCTACATCACGCTCGGGATGCTCGGCCTGCTGCTGATGGTCCCCCTCGCGGTCACGAGCACCAAAGGGTGGATCCGTCGGCTGGGGAACCGCCGCTGGAACGCCCTACATCGCCTCGTCTATGTCTCGGCCGTGCTGGGGTGCGTGCACTTCTACATGGCGGTCAAGCGGGACGTGACCGAACCGCTGGTCTTCTTCGCGATCTTGGGGACCTCGCTCGGGCTCCGCTGGCACTGGTCGCGGTCCAGGGGCTGAAACTCGGTCCGCAGTCCAAACGGTAGGGGTGGCACGGCTGTCCCACGCTTGACCCTCACCACCCCGTCATGTCGACCCTCCTCCACGACATCCGGTCCGCGCGTCGGCTCCTCACCAAGAACCCGGGCTTCACCCTGGTCGCGGTGCTCACCCTCGGCCTTGGGATCGGGCTCAACACCGCGGTCTTCTCGGTGATCGATGCCCTCCTGCTGCGGCCGCTACCCGGCGCACGCGCCCCGGAAGAGCTCGTCCAGCTCTACCGTCGTTGGCCGGGGATCGAATACGCGTCGTGGGGCCCGCTGAATGCGCGCGACGTGCGGGAGCGGACCAAGGACGTCTTCGACGGGGTCGCGCTCTGGAACTTCACCCCCCTGGCCCTCGCCGCGGACGGCCGGACCCAGCGGGTGTTCGGCACCATGGTCTCGGCGAACTTCTTCAACGTGCTCGGGGCGACCGCGCTGCGTGGCCGGACCTTCGTCCCGTCCGAGGACGACACCCCGGGGGCCAGTCCGTACGTCGTGCTGAGCCACGCCACATGGCAGGGCACTTTTGGTGGTGATCCCCAGGTGATCGGGAAGTCGATCATCCTCAACGGGGCGCCCTTCGAGGTCGTGGGGATCATGCCGGAGGATTTCCGCGGTCCCTTGCCCGTCATCAACGCCGCGATGTGGGTGCCGCTGTCCCAGATCGCCACGGTCGATCCGTCCAACCGCACCGCGCTCTCGACGTACGACAACAACTTCATGCAGGTCATCGCGCGCCTGCGGCCCGGCGTCACCGCCGACCAGGCCACGGCGCGCCTCGCGGCCGTGAGCGCGCAGCTGGTGCGCGACATGCCTGACGAGTACCGCAACGGATCGTTCGCCGTGGTGCCGCAGAGTGATGCCGGGATCCACCCGTCCATGCGTGGGGCACAGGTGGGGCTGTCGGCGGTGGTGATGGCCGTCGTGGTGATGCTGCTGCTCATCGCCTGCGTGAACGTGGCCAACCTGTTCCTGGCGCGGGCCCGTGACCGCTGGCGCGAGATGGCGGTGCGCTTGTCGTTAGGCGCGCGTCGTGCCGTGATCGTCCGCCAGCTGCTCATCGAAAGCCTGTTGTTCGCGATGGTCGCCGGTGCGGTGGGGGTGGGGATCGCGGCGTGGGCCATGTCGTTCCTCAACCGGATCGAGATCCCGCTGGACGTCAGCTTCAGCGCCAACCTCCGGCTCTCCATGCCGGTCCTTGCCTTCACCCTGCTGGCGACGGCCGTCACCGGCGTGTTGTTCGGCTTGGCACCGGCGCTGCAGGCCACGAAGCCCGCGCTCATCCCGGCCCTCAAGGGCGAGGCGCCCGCCGGCGACAGCCGCTCGCGCGCCAGCCGCACGCTCGTCGTGGCGCAGATGGCGCTCTCCATGCTGCTGCTCATCTGCTCCGGCCTCTTCCTCCGCAACCTCCGCGCGGCCACCACGGTCGACAAGGGATTCGAGGGAGGCAACGTCCTCATGGCTGACCTGCAGCCCGAGCTGCAGGGATACTCCCGCGCGCGGGCCGGGCAGCTCTACCAGACCCTCGTCGAGCGCCTCTCCGCGATCCCGGGGGTGGTGGCCGTGGGTTACGACGAGAACCTGCCCCTGGGCCTCGGCAACTCGCAGAGCGGGGTGCAGGTGCCGGGGTACACGCCGGCCCCGGATGAGCAGATGTCGATCGACTACGACGTCGTCTCGCCGGACTACTTCACCGCCATGGGAATCCGCGTGGTGCGTGGTCGCGGCTTCACGAACGCGGACGACAGCACGAGCCAGCGCGTGATGGTGGTCAACGAACGGTTCGCCGAGCGTTTCTGGCCCGGGCAGGAGGCGGTGGGCAAGACGGTGCGCGCACGCGGCGCCGACCACGTGATCATCGGCGTGGTCCCGACGGGGAAGTATCGCTCGTTAGGTGAGGCGCCCCTCGCATACGCGTACTATGCGCGCCAGCAGTCGCGCGGGCTCGACGCCACCCTGCAGGTGCGGACAACCGGCGACCCGAGCCTGCTGATTCCGGCGCTCCGGGCCGAGGTGGCCGCGTTCGATCCGTCGCTGCCGGTGTCCAACATCCGCACACTGGATCGCCACCTGGGCATCGCGCTCATGCCGGCCCGGCTGGCGGGTGGGGCGCTGGGCGTCTTCGGGCTGCTGGGGCTCATCCTGGCCTCGGTCGGGATCTACGGGGTCATGTCGTACAGCGTGGCCCAGCGTACGCGGGAAATCGGCATCCGGATGGCGATCGGGGCCGCACGTGGCGAGGTCATTGGGCTCGTCATGCGCCAGGGTCTGCAACTGGTCGGGATCGGTGCCGGCGTTGGCCTCCTTCTCGCGCTGGTGGCCACGCGGCTCATCCGGGGGATGTTGTACGGGGAGAACCCGCTCGACGCCGCCACCTTCATCGGGGTTCCGCTGGTGCTCGGCGCGGTTGCCGCGCTGGCGATCCTGGTTCCGGCACGGCGCGCGGCGGGGGTGGACCCGGTGCGGGCGATTCGCACCGAGTAGGGGCATCGCGTCGGGTCTAGCGCGCGGGGCGACACGAAGCCAAGCTACGGCCGAAAGTCGCCCCAACCTTACCCGTCCCAAAGTCCCCCATGTCCCTCTCGATTCCCGGTCTCAACGCTGACCTGCTCGCGAAGCTCAAGAGCGGTGATCTTGGCGCCCTCGAGACCCTGTTCCGCGCCGCGTTTCCTGCCCTGATGGCCAAGGCAAAGGAGACGCTCGGCGACGACAGTGCTGCGGCTCGCGTGGTCGAGCGCCTCATCCCCAAGCTGTTCGCCGAGCGCGCGGCGTTCACGACGCCCGATGCGCTGACCTCCATGCTCGACGGCGCCGTGCACGAAGCGGCGGTGCGTGAGCGCAGCCGCCTGGCTGGCATCCGCAAGCGCGACGATGGCAAGGCCACGGCGTCCACGGCGGCGCCGAGCGCTGACGAGGTCTGGGGCAAGGTGGTCAGCGTCATCAAGGGCCCCAGCGCCGAAGCGCTCGCCCAGGCCGAGCAGATGAAGGAGAAGCTGCGCCACGAGGCCGGTGGGCACATCCGCGAGATGACCAAGCAAACGCCGTTCTACGTGCGCGCCCTCGTGGGCCTCGCGCTCGTTGGCGCCGTCGGTGTGGGCGGGTACCTCTTCGCGAAGTCGGGCGAGAAGGGCCGACTGGCCCGCCAGATCTCTGCGGCGGTGAAGGACATCAAGACGGGCACCGGCCAGCGCGGCAACGTGACGTTGGACGATTCGTCGCAGGCGATGTTCGGCGCCGAGACGCGCGTGACGATCCCCGAGCAGTTCAACGACCTCGCGCGTGGCATCGGGCTCGAGGGTGCAGCCGAGTTCACGCCGAAGGTCGCGACCCTGCCGTTCCAGGTGTTGTCGGGCAACGTGATGTTCACGGCCCCGGGGGCCGCGAAGTTCGCCATCCGGCACTACAAGGAAGAGGACTACGTCATTGCCCGCGTGAAGGAAGGGACGGTGACGGTGGAGGTCCAGGAGCCTAACGAATCCACGCAGCAGATGACCGCCGGGCAGACCCTCCTGATCAAGCCGGACGGGTCCACCGCGCAGCCGACCGAGGCGCAGCTCAACGAGGCGTTCGGGTACGTGGATGGCACCTTCTCCATCGACCAGAAGCCGCTCCGCCACACCCTCGCGATGATCAAGCGCTGGTACGGCACCGAGATGTTCCTCGAGGACACGACGATGGGCGGGCAGCTCGTTTCGATGAGCGCACCGCTCACCTCCACCACCGACGCGATCAAGGCGGTGGAAACGGCGTCGGGGCTCAACTTCGGCTGGGAAGGCCAGACGATGGTGCTCAAGAAGCCCAAGAAGTAGCACACCGTCGGTGAAACGGGGGCCCGTGCTTCGGTACGGGCCCTCGTGTCGTGTGGGAGAACCTCGCGCGGGGGCGGTGCCCGCCGGGCGGCGTGCTTAGCTTGGCCTCGTGTCCCCGCCGCTCGACCTCTTCGCCATTGCCGCCCCCGGCCTCGCCCCCTGGCTGGCCGCGGAGCTGCGCGAACTGCAGTTCGGCGTGGACGAGGTGCTGCCGGCCGGGGTGGCGTTCCGGGGTGGCCTGCGTGAGGTGTACCGCGCCAACCTGCACTCGCGCATCGCCACGCGCGTGGTCGTCCGGATGGCGGCGTTCGAGGCCACGCACTTCTCCACGCTCGAGAAACGCCTGCGGGCGGTCGAGTGGGCACGGTGGATCCCGGCGCATGCGGGTGTCGCGTGCCGGGTCACCTGTCGCAAGTCGCGCCTCTATCACTCCGGGGCCGTCGCCGAACGCGTGCAGGACGCCATCGCGCGGTCGGTGCCGCACCGGGCCGTGGCGGTCACCGATGAGGATGAGGACGACGGCAGCGACCAGCTGCTGCTCGTGCGGCTCGATCACGATCACTGCACGATCTCGTTGGACTCGTCCGGGGCGCTGCTGCACCGGCGCGGCTATCGACAGGCGGTAGCCAAGGCGCCGCTGCGCGAGACCCTGGCGGCCGCGATGTTGCGCGCCGCCGGCTGGGATGGGCGCCGACCGCTCGTGGACCTGTGTTGCGGGTCCGGGACGATCCCGATCGAGGCAGCGATGATGGCCCGCGCGCTGGCACCGGGGCGCAATCGGTCGTTTGCCTTCGAGCGGTGGCCGGGGTTCGAGGCGAGGCCGTGGCGTGCGCTTCAGGCGGCGGCGCACGAGGCGGAACGCGCCGCGTCACCCGTGGCCATCGCGGGGTCCGATCGCGACGCCGGCGCCATCGAGGCCGCCGCGGCCAACGCGGAACGCGCTGGGGTCGCGGCCGACATCACCTTCACGCGACAGGCCCTCTCCACCGCGCGGCCGGTGGGATCGGCCCCAGGGTTGGTGGCGGTCAACCCGCCGTGGGGCGCACGCATCGGCGAGGCCGCCGCCCTGCGGAACTTCTATGCGGCGCTGGGCAAGGCGATGCATGGCCCGTTCGCGGAGTGGGACATCGCCATGCTGGCGGCAGATCCCCACCTCGTCCGCCACACCCGGCTGCCGTTCCAGACCGTCTTTGCCACCAATGCTGGAGGCACCCCCGTCACCTTGGGCCTCGCGAACGCGGGGTCGACGGCGCCCGCAGAGTCCCGCTCAGGTTAGCGAGCGCTCGCCCCGCCCTAACGATCAGGCGCGGGGAGGTTGGCCGTCTGCAGCAGCTGGTCGTCCAGCTGCGTCAGCACCCGCGGAACGGGTGACGTGGACCAGCGGATCTCGCGCGTGCGGCCCGAGGAGGTCACGGTCAACACGAACAGGGGACCGTCCACAAAGGTGCCGGAGAGGTCGTATTCCTTGCGCAGGGCGCGGAACTCGCTCGATCGCGTGGTCGCAAAAAGCCGGCGGACCTGGGCCCGTGTCGTGACGCCCTCGCCGAACCACTGCGGCGGGCAGCGGATGACGCTCGACGTGCAGCCGACGGTGTAGGCCCCGGTGGCGCTGTCCACGACGATACGCAGGACGAGTCCGGCTTCCCCGTTGATCATTTCGCGGACGATTCGGGCCGGGGCGTCCGGGGTGACGATTTCGCCTTCTACCGGCATCGTGCCGCAACCCAGCAGCAACGTCCCAAGGGCGAAGGCGCGGAGAGGCAAGCGCATGGTGATGCCGGCCCGGCGTGTCCCGGCTGGATGCACGATGCTCACTTCCGGGTTCATGGGGCCGATGCTCCGTGGTGGGACGTGAGGAATCTGCCGCGATGCGGGGTGGAAAACCTGCCACCCATCGACACCGCCGGCACCCCGCCGCCCCGATCGGTTCGCCCCGCGCCCAGGGCGTCGCGCGGCCCACGGGCTTCGTGGCGCAAACGTAGCCCAGCGTTAGATTTGCGATCATGACGAGCACTCCCATCATCGGCATCTACAACGACGGCCATGTGGCCGAGATGTACGAGGCGTTCCGGCGGGATCCCGCCTCGGTGGACGAGTCCTGGCGACAGTACTTCACCTTCGCTCAGTCCATTGGCGGCGGCGCCGCCCCTGCCCGCGCCGCATCGTCCGCGACGGACCCCGGTTCCATGCGCAAAGCCGCGGGCGCCTCGGCCTTGCTCGAGGCGATTCGTCAGTGGGGCCATCTCGCCGTGCCGATCGACCCCCTGGGATCCGCGCCCACCGGCGCCGCCGAGCTCTCGCCCGAATTCCACGGGATTACGGAGGCAGACCTCGCACAGGTCCCCGCCGATGCCCTGGGTTATCCGGAGGAAGGGACAGCGGCCGACGTCGCCGGTCGCCTGCGCCAGTTGTGGGCCGGTCGCGTGGGATTCGAGTTCGGCCACATCGAGGAGGACGCCGAGCGTGAATGGCTGCGCCAGGCGATCGAGAATGGCACCTACATGCGGCCGCTGTCGGGCGAGGAGCAGGTCGCGGTGCTTCGCCGCCTGACGGAAGTCGATGGGCTCGAGCGGTTCCTCGCGCGCGCATACACGACGGCCAAGCGGTTCTCGATCGAGGGGACGGACATGATGGTCCCCATGCTCGACGCCGCCGTCGAGGAAAGTGCCGCGTTAGGCGCGCAGGAAGTGGTGATCGGGATGGCCCACCGGGGCCGCCTCAACACCCTCGTGCACCTGATGGACAAGCCGTACGCGAAGCTCTTCAACGAGTTCGACGGCAAGCACGACCATCACGACAATGCCACCGGCGACGTGAAGTACCACCTGGGCGCCGCCACGGAGCGCACCTGCGCCAACGGGCGTCGCGTGCGCCTCTCGCTGGTGCCCAACCCGTCGCACCTGGAAGTGGTGAACCCGGTGCTCACCGGTGTGGCCCGTGCCCGTCGCGATGCGATCGGCGGCGGGGACGAGTTGGTCCTCCCCGTCGTGATCCACGGTGACGCGGCGTTCCCGGGCGAAGGGGTCGTGGCCGAGACGTTCAACATGTCGCGGCTGCTCGGGTATCGCGTGGGTGGGTCGCTGCACATCATCTCGAACAACCAGGTCGGGTTCACGACGAACCCGAGTGATTCGCGCTCCACGTACTACGCGTCGGACCTGGCCAAGGGCTTTGAAGTCCCGATCGTGCACGTCAATGCCGATGATCCGGAGTCGTGCATCGGGGCGATCCGCTTGGCGATTGCGTACCGCGCGAAGTTCGGGAAGGACTTCCTCATCGACCTCGTCGGCTACCGTCGCTGGGGGCACAACGAGGGCGACGAGCCGACGTTCACGCAGCCCAGGCTCTACGCCACCATCCGGCAGCATCCCACGGTGCGCCAGCTGTGGGGCGAACACGTCGCAAAGCAGGGCGTGCTCACCACGGAAGCCGTGGCCACCATGGACGCGGAGTTCCAGGCGCGGATGGATGCCATCCTCACCGAGGCGCGGAACAGCGCGTCCGGCAGCGAGACCGGGCACCACGATCCGGGCCCGTCGCTCGATGCGCGTCGCATGACGCCGTCGTTCCTGCCGCCGGTCGATACCGGGGTGCGCAGCGAGTCGCTGATCCAGCTCAACGAACGGCTGCTCTTCTGGCCGGAGACGCATGCGGTCCATCCGCGTCTCGCCAAGCAGCTCGAGCGTCGTCGCGAGGCGCTCGGCCCGGCCGGCGGGATCGATTGGGGGCACGCCGAGGCGCTGGCCTTTGCGTCGTTGCTCGCCGATGGCGTGGATGTGCGCATCACCGGGCAGGACGCGGAGCGCGGGACCTTCTCGCATCGGCACGCCGTGCTCACGGACGTGAACACCGGTGCGAAGTACGCCCCGCTGCAGCACCTCGCTGGGGCCCCGGGGACCTTCGAGGTCCACAACTCCCCGCTGACCGAGCTCGCCGTGCTCGCTTTCGAGTACGGCTACAGCACCACAGCGCCGGAGACCCTCGTGTTGTGGGAGGCCCAGTTCGGCGACTTCGCCAACATGGCCGCCCCCATCATCGACCAGTTCATCGTGGCCGACCGCGCCAAGTGGGAGCAGGACTCGGGTGTGGTCCTGTTGCTGCCGCACGGGTACGAAGGGCAGGGGCCGGAGCACTCGTCTGCACGGCTCGAGCGGTTCCTCCAACTGTGCGCAGAAGGGAACCTGCGCGTCGCGTATCCCAGCACCGCGGCGCAGTATTTCCACGTGTTGCGTCGCCAGGCGCGCCTCCCCGTCAAGCGCCCGCTCGTGCTCATGCAGCCCAAGAGCATGCTGCGCTTGCCGGCCGCGACCGCCCGCCTCGACGACCTCACCAGCGGCCGCTTTGTCCCGGTGCTCGACGACCCGGCGGTGACCGCGCGCGAGGACGTGACACGCCTCGTCTTCTGCACGGGCAAGGTGTACTACGACCTCGTGGCCCAGGAACACCCGGGGCACCTCGCCGTGGTGCGCGTGGAGCAGCTCTATCCGTGGCCGCACGAGGAAGTCGCCCAGATCGTCGACCTGTACCCGAACATCGCCGAGATCGTGTGGGCGCAGGAAGAGCCGAAGAACATGGGCGCATGGAGTTACGTGGCGCCGCGGCTCCGCGCCTCGGCCGGGAACGCGCTGATCATCCGCTACATCGGCCGCCCCGAGCGGGCGAGCCCGGCGGAAGGGTACAAGTCGTCGCACGACGAGGAGCAGGCGCGCATCGTGGGTGATGTGCACGCCGCACCGCTCGTCCCGCGCGGTCGCCCACCGGCGATGCGTTAGGCGGCGTCTCCGCGTGATCGTGCGCGCCCTCGCGAAAGCGGGGGCGCGCGTCGTTTGTGGGGCATCTCACGCCGGGATGCATGGCCGTGTTGTCATGGGGGATGGATCGATCCATCCCGACGCCGCCACCAGCCGCATCATCGGGGGATGGCAGTCTGCCTCCACCCTTGCGCACTCGGCCGAGCCGAGCCGATCGTATGTCCATGCCTGCCCAGTTGGACCGGTACTACACGAGGGAGGAAGTGCTGGCGTTCCCGGACGACGGGAACCGCTACGAGCTGGTGCACGGGGAGCTGCTCGTGAGCCCGTCGCCGGTCGTGCCGCACCAGCTGGTGGTCGGGCGCCTCTACGTCTGGGTGTTCAACTACTGCGAGCGCTTCCCCGTTGGGCGGGCAATGTTGTCACCCGCGGACCTGTCGTGGGGCAAGGACGACATCCTGGTCCAACCCGACGTTTTCGTCATGGGCGCGCAATACGGTGGCCGGAGCCGGTGGGAGGAGATGGTCCACTTCGGCCTGTTCATCGAAGTGCTGAGCCCGTCGACGGCGCGGTACGATCGGTTCACCAAGCGCCGGCTGTATCAGGAGATGCGGGTGCCGGTGTATTGGGTCGTGGATATCGCGAAGCGGCAGGTGGAGGTGTGGACGCCGGATGCGACGCTGCCGACGGTGGTGAGCGACCGCGTCACCTGGCAGCCCGATGGCGCGACGGAGCCGCTGGTCGTGGAGCTGGACGCGTTGTTCGCTCCCTGACGGGCAGGACGGGCCGGCAGCGGAGGTCGCTCGCGATATGGGCGGTCGACCGGACGCGTAGATTTCGGGGCCCCGGATGACGTATCACCGGGGCGCCCTGCCAACCCCCTCGTTGCTCCCATGCGAACCGCTCGTTCGCTGTTGCTTGCTGCTGCGACGTTCCTTCCGGCGGCCCTCGCGGCGCAGCCACGCGGCGCAGCCGCCCTCGGCCCCCTCGTCCAGGGACTTGGCGTCTCCGGTCGTGTGCTGGTCATCGCCGCCCACCCGGATGACGAGGATACGCAGCTCATCGCGTGGCTCGCTCGCGGCCGGCAGGTGGAGACGGCCTACCTCTCGCTCACGCGTGGTGATGGAGGGCAGAACCTCATCGGGAACGAGCTGGGCGAACCGTTAGGCGCCATCCGCACGGAGGAACTGCTCGCCGCGCGCCGCCTGGACGGCGGACGCCAGTACTTCACCCGGGCCTTCGACTTCGGGTTCTCCAAGAACGCCGAGGAAACGCTGACCCAGTGGGCGAAGGACAGCATCCTGCGCGACGTGGTGACCGTGGTGCGGGCCTTCAGGCCGCACGTCATCGTGAGCGTCTTCTCTGGCACCCCGGCCGACGGCCACGGACACCACCAGGTGGCCGGGTTGCTGGCACGCGAGGCGTACGACATGAGCGCCGATACCGTGCGTTATCCCGCACGGACCACGGCGGGGCTCGGTGGGTGGACCGTGGCCAAGTTCTATCGCGGCGCCCTGTTCCGGAACCAGGCGCAGGCCACGCTTCGCCTCAATGTCGGGGAGTTCGACCCGTTAGGCGGCCGGTCGTACGCGGAACTCGCGGCGGACTCGCGGTCGCAGCACAAGTCGCAAGCGATGGGGGCGCTGCAGCAAAAGGGGGCGCGTTTCGATCCCCTCCTGCGTGAGGCTGCCCGCGTTGGCCCGGCGGA
>JAEUJK010000206.1 GCA_016794735.1 Gemmatimonadota bacterium
TGTTCGCGCGACCATTCACGGTCATGCGAGAGCAGGATGTTCAATCCATCGCGCCCGGCGCCAACCTCGCGCATGCGATCGAACACCTGATCGACGCCCTCCAGCGCTGCCTGGTCGCCGGTGACGATGCGCTCACGCAAACGCCCCACGTCGAGCATCCACGATGCACTCATGCGCTGGCGTCCTCATGCGCGGCGAGGCGCGGCACGAGGAACAACCCGTCGCGGGTCGCCGGCGCCATGGTCTCCCTGGTCACGAGCAGCGGGTCTGCCCCGGGAAGATCCTCGCGCAGCGTCGACACCACGCCCGGGGCCCCGTCCATTGGTGGCGTGTCCCTGGGCACGACACGCGAGAGCACGTCCATGTGGTCGAGGATCCCGCTCAGTTCGTGCGCCAGTTGTTCGACGCGATCCGGTTCGAGGCCAAGGCGGGCGAGATCCGCGACATGGCGCACGTCGTCTGGTGTGACCCGCACTATTCCGTCCCCCGGGTCAGCCCGGCGTGAGCGAGCACCAGCCGCTTGCGTCCGATGCTCTCGTCATCGAAGTCGATCGTGGCCTTGGCCTCGCGGCCCATCCCGCTGAGTTCCGCGATGGTGCCTTCACCAAAGCGGGCGTGCTTCACTCGCGCGCCCACCGACAGCCAGGGCTCGTCCTGGGACTCGTCTTCGGGGGCCACACGCGGTGCCGGCTTGAAGACCGGGACGCCCGGGCGACGCGCGGCGGCACCCGGCCGCGCAAACGGGTCGTCGTCGTGACGTTCCCAATGCGGCGTGCCCCCCCGTCGCCAGCTGCTCCCTTCTTCCGAGAGTTTGCCTGAACCCCGGAGGCGCGCCGTGGGCCGGTTGAGGATGAGCGACTCGGGAATCTCCCGGAGGAAACTCGACGGCATCGACGGCATGAACTCGCCATTGCGGCGTCGCCCACGCGCGTGCGTGATGAAGAGGGTGTCCTCGGCGCGGGTGATGCCCACGTAGAAGAGCCGACGTTCTTCCTCGAGGCCGCTTGGTGTCTCCCGCGCGCGCGCCAGCGGGAACAGCCCTTCCTCGAGGCCAGTGACAAAGACGACCGGGAACTCGAGCCCCTTCGCGTTATGCAGGGTCATCAACGTGAGCGCGTCCACTGACGGGTCGAGCCCGTCCACGCCGGCCACCAGGGACGCGTGCTGGAGGAAGTGATCGAGCGGCGTGAGCCCCACTTCCCCACCATCGTCCGAGACGGATTCCGCGGCACCCGTGACCAGTTCGCGCACGTTTTCGATGCGGTCCTGCCCCTCCGGGCCCTCGGCGCGCAGCATGTCGAGAAAGCCGGTCCGCTCGATCACTTCCTGCAGGATGGCGTCGACCGAGGCGTCCACCGCCATCGCGCGCAGTTCGGCGATGAGCTTGGCGAAACCCTCGAGCGCCTGCCGTGCGGCCGGCCGGAAGCCCGCCACGGCCGCGGGGTCCGTGCACATCGCGAGCATCGGTTGGCGAGCCGCAAAGGCGGCTTGCGCCACCGCTTCGATGGTCGTGTCGCCCACACCACGGCGTGGCACCGAGATCGCGCGGCGGAACGCCTCGTCGTCCGCGGGATTGGCCACCAGCTTGAGGTACGACATGAGGTCGCGAATCTCGCGCCGGTCGTAGAACCGCACCGCCCCGACAAGCCGATACGGCATGCCCACACGCCGCAGCGCCTCTTCCATCGCGCGGCTCTGCGCATTCGTGCGATACAGGACCGCGAAGTCCCGCAGCGGTCGTCCGCGCGCCGCGAACCGTCGCGCCTGCACTTCGCCCACCACGAAATCCGCCTCGTCGCGGTCGTCGAGTGCGCCCACGATCGTGACCATGTCACCGCTCGGGCGTGTCGTGCGCAGGGTCTTGCCGCGCCTTTCCGTGTTTGGCGTGATCGCCGCATTCGCGACCGCCAGGATCTCGGGCGTCGAGCGGTAATTCTCCTCGAGCCGAACGACAGCGGCTCCGGGGAAGTCGCGCTCGAAGTCCAGGATGTTCCGGATATCCGCGCCGCGCCACGCATAGATCGACTGGTCGTCATCGCCGACAACCATCAGGTTGCCGTCGCGCCCCGCCATGAGCACCGCGAACCGGTACTGCGCCCGGTTGGTGTCCTGGTACTCGTCGATCAACACATGGCGGAACCGATCGCGATACTGCGCGAGCACCTGCGGGTGGTTCTCGAGCAGCTCGACGGGGAGCGTGAGCAGGTCATCGAACGTGACGGCGTTCGCCTGGCGCAACGACGCATCGAGGTCGCGGTAGACGCGCGCGACGTCCTCGGAGAACGCGTCCTGCGCGAGGGTCGCGAACTCCTGGTGCCCCACCAGCTGGTTCTTCGCATCGGAGATCGACGCCGCGATCGCCTGCGGGGCGCGTTCCTTCGGCGAGATCCGCAGCCGCTCCATCGAGCGCTTGATCGCGCCGAGCGTGTCGTCCTCGTCGTAGATGGTGAAGTTCTGCGTGCGCCCGACGAGCGGCGCCTGCATGCGGATCATGCGGGCGCCAATGGCGTGGAAGGTGCCACACCACATCCCCGCCGGCTCGCGTCCCAGCAAGCGGCCGATGCGGTCGCGCATCTCGCGCGCCGCCTTGTTGGTGAACGTCACCGCGAGGATCTCACCCGGATGCACGCCGTGCTGGCGGATCAGGTGGGCAAGTCGCGTCGTGAGCACGCGCGTCTTTCCGGAGCCAGCGCCGGCGAGCACCAGCAGCGGTCCCGCGCTGTGCAGCACCGCCTCGCGTTGTGCCGGATTCAGCCCGTCGAGATACGACGGGGGAGGAGCAACAACCGTCATGCGGGGAAGGTAATCTGGAACGTCGCGCCGCGATCAGTCGGCACGAGGGCAATCGCGCCGCCGTGCGATTCCGTCACGATGCGGCGCGTCAACGCGAGGCCGAGCCCCCATCCGCCCTGCTTGGTGGTGAAGCCCGCGTCGAAGATCCGCTTGCGCAGCTCCCGCGGCACGCCGGGGCCGTCGTCGGCCACCACCACCCGCACCGCTTCGGGTGTGCGCTCGACGGTGACTTGCACGCGGCCACCCCGTCCCGCGAGGGCATCGATCGCGTTCTTGAGCAGCGACTCCAGGCCCCACTCGATCAAGACGGCGTCGCCCGCGATCGTCGCACCGGGCTCCAGCTTGGTGTCGATGTGGACGCTGTGCGCCAGCGAAGGGACGCGCGCCCGGAAGTAGTTCGCGACGCGTTCGGCGATGGTCGCGACATCCACCGGCTCACGCCGTGCAGGTCGCCCGATGCGCTCGAAGCGATGCGCCACCCGCTCGAGTCGCTCGAGGTCGCCCTCCATGTGGGTGAGCGCGTGAGCGGTGAGCGCGTCGGATTCGCGCTCGCGCAGCAACTCGATCCAGCCGCTCAGCGACGACAGCGGCGTTCCCAACTGGTGCGCAGACTCGCGCGCCATGCCGGCCCACACACGTTCGCGGTCCGCACGCGCCCTGGTCCGAAAGCCGTACACCGCCGCGCCAAGGAGCAGGGCAAGGAACGCCGATTGGAGGAGCGGCACCACACGCAACTCCTTCACGAGCGGGGTGTGGCCGAAGTGCAGCGTCCCGATCTGCGGCAGCAGCAGCGGCTCATTCTCGAGGTCCAGCTGCCGCGCGAACTCGGCGAGCCGCGCGATCGTGTCGGCGTCCGTGGTGCCATCGAACGGCGTGTTCGCCGATTGCGTGGGAACGCCGCGCGCATCGGTGATCACCACCGGCACGCCGGACTCCCGGATATGGTTGGCGAGATCCAGCAGGGCGGCCGTCTGTGAGGCGCCGTCGGCCGCGGTGTCACTCAGGGCACGATACACCCGTGCATACATCCGTCCCTCGCGCGCCGCTTCCACGCGCAACCGGCTGACGACCCGCTGGGTGTACAACACGTACGAGCCGAGGACCAGCACCACGACCACCGCGAGGGCCATCGCCGCACGCGAGCGCATCGATCAGCCCAGGACTGCTGTTCCCATGTAGGGATGCAGGACCTCGGGAAGGCGCACGGTCCCATCTGGCTGCTGGTAGTGCTCCAGCAGGCAGGCAATCACGCGGGGGAAGGCCAGGCCCGACCCATTCAGTGTGTGCACGAAGCGCGGCTTCTCGCCCGCAGCCGGCCGATACCGGATGTTCGCACGCCGCGCCTGGTAGTCGGTGAAGGTGCTGCACGACGACACCTCGAGGTACTTCCCGACCCCGGGCGCCCACGCCTCCAGGTCCCACGTCTTCGCGCTGCTCTGCCCCGTGTCACCGGCGGCGAGCAACACCCGGCGGTACGGCAGGCCGAGTCGCTCGAGCAACGTCTCCGCGTGGCGCGTGAGTCGCTCGTGCTCTTCCGGCGACTGCTCGGGGGTCGTGTAGCGGACGATCTCGACCTTGTCGAACTGGTGCAGGCGAAGCAGGCCACGCGTGTCCTTGCCGGCTGCACCTGCTTCCCGCCGGAAACACGGCGTGTACGCCACGAAACCGCGGGGCAACTCGGCGCCCGTGAGGATCTCGTCCCGATAGAGGTTCGTCACCGGGACCTCGGCGGTCGGGACGAGATACATCTCCTCGTCGCGAATCGCGTACATGTCCTCCTCGAACTTGGGCAACTGCCCGGTCCCGATCATCGTGCGGCGATTCACGAGGACCGGCACCCACACTTCCTCGTACCCGTGCTCCCGGGTGTGCAGGTCGATGAACAGGTTCATCAGCGCCCGGGTGAGGCGCGCACCGGCCCCGCGCATCACGACGAAGCCCGAGCCGCTGATCTTGGCCCCGCGCTCGAGGTCCAGGATGCCCAGCTGCGCCGCGAGCTCCCAGTGCGGCTTGCATCCGGCACCGTCGCGCGGCGTCCCCCAGCTCTTCTCGATGCGATTGGCCGACTCGTCGCCGGCCGGCACCTCGTCCAGGGTGACGTTAGGCAGGTCGAGCAGGATCGCGTCCAGGTCCGCCTGCGACTGCCCGAGCTCGTACTCGAGGCCGGCGATCTCCTCCCCGAGCAGGCGTCCGGCGGCGATCAGCTCCTCGGCGTCTTCCTTGTTTCGCTTGCGACGCGCGACTTCCTGGCTGTTCTGGTTGCGCGCCGCCTTCTTCTCCTCGACCGCCTGGATCATCGCACGGCGCGACGCATCCAGCGCGATCCCCCGCGCAATCACCGGTTCATACTGGTCGCGCTTGCCGCGACGTTCCATCGCCCCCCGCAACATCTCGACATCGTCGCGGAGTACTCGGTAATCGTGCATTGCTAGTTCTTGGGGACGCCGGGCAGGAAGGAGCGGAAGCCGCAGTTCGGGTTCCGCACGGTGCGAAAGTAAATCTGGCGGGAGGACGTGTTCACGCTGTCCACCACGAGCTTGGCATACAGGATGGACGCGAGGGAGAACTGGCAGGCGTCCGACGCGACCTCGACCACCACGGTCTGACCGGGGGTGACCACCGCGGCGGTGTCCCGCTTGAACCCGCTCTGCGGCGCCCGGTTGATCGACTCGAAGGTGCCGGTCGGCGTGAGCAGCCCCACCTGCTGCGTGGGGCTCGCGATGCCAAACGACTGCTTCACCTGCGAGATCAACCGCGCGGGAATCACCCGCACCTTCCCATCCGTCTGGAGGTCGAAGGCGACGTCGAACCCGATGTCCGGCCCGATCTTCACCAGGGCACCCGTCGCCGCATTGAACCCGGACACGAATGAGGACGGGGTCCCCGTCATGGCATAGGCCACGAGCGTGTCCCGGCGGGTCTCAATGGTTGCGTTGAGCCCGAACGGGTCGTCGCAACCGGAGGTTCCGGCGACGCCAAGAAACACGCCTCCCAGGACGACGAGGCGAGCGCGTTTCTTCATGGCGGACAACGAGTTCCCGATGGACATGATCACAGTGGCGAAGGTTACCGACCCCGCGAGACTTCCTCAAGCGACCGGGGCGCGGCCGGCCCGGTGCAGTACCCCACCCCGTTAGACTTGGACCACGATGCAGACCTCAAGGATGCCAACGATTCGTGAACTGGTCGCCACCCTGACCGCCCGGCCCGGCGTGGAGGCCGCTGTCCTCCTCGGTCG
>JAEUJK010000877.1 GCA_016794735.1 Gemmatimonadota bacterium
GCCGCCTGCTTGACGATGCCAAGGGCGCGCACGATCGAGGCGGGTTGCTTCTCCCAGCCGATCTTGAAGTTGCCGACAGAACGTTGGGCCTGGGCGCCCCAGTACTTGTCGTTGGGGACTTCGATGGGACCGAAGGTATCGGTTTCGGTGCGTGTGGACATGAAGGAGTGGCGTGGAGATACCGGAAAGATGGCAGGGCGCCGCCCGCTTCGCGCTATTCCTCGACGCGGAGCCGATACCCTACGCCGGGTTCCGTGCGCAAATAGCGAGGCCGCGAGGGATCGGCCTCCAGCTTCGTCCGCAGCTGCTGCATGTACACCCGCAGGTAGTGTGCTTCGGTGGTCCGACCCGGTCCCCAGACTTCGCGCAGCAAGTGCTGCTGGGTCAACACCTTGCCGGCATGCTGGACGAGGACGGCCAGCAAGCGGTACTCGGTGGGCGTCAGGTGCACTTCCTGTCCGCGGACCTGCACAAGGCGGCGCGCACGATCCACGACGAGATCACCCACGCTAAACACCGCGTCGTCTGGCGAACCCCGCCCCTCGCTTCGCCGCAAGGCGACCCGCATGCGTGCGAGCAGCTCGCCGGTGCTGAACGGCTTGGTGAGGTAGTCGTCCGCACCGGCGTCGAGGGCGGCGATCTTGTCCCGGTCCCGCCCGCGCGCGCTCAACACGATGATCGGACGGTCCGACCAGGTGCGAATCTGCCGCGTGACGTCGACGCCATCCCCATCTGGAAGACCGAGATCCAGGAGGACGAGCCCGGGGTGGTATCCGGCGACCTGCTTCAGGCCCTCGGCCGCCGTCGCCGCCTCGATCACGTCATACCCCTCGGCGTCGAGCGCCACGCGCAGGAAGCGGCGCATCTGCGATTCGTCCTCGATGAGCACCACGGTGTGGCGCGGCCTGGCCGGGGGGGTCATGCGGTCGCCTCGTCCTCTCGATCCATGGATGGCGGCGGGTCGATCATCGGCAGGGCAAAACGAAAGGCCGCCCCACCCCCATCGCGGGGATCGACCCAGATTCGCCCGCCGTGCGCGCGGATGATCCCCCAACATATGGAAAGGCCCAGGCCAATGCCGCTCGCGCTGGTGTCGCCGCGCTGGAACTTCTCGAAGATGCGCTCCGCGTCGTGCCGCGCGATACCTGGCCCGCGATCCGCCACGGTTACCACGAGTTCACGCCCCTTCACCTCCGCGGACACATCGATCGCCGAGCCTGCGGGTGTATGCCGAAGCGCGTTCTCCAGCAGGTTGACCAGCACCTGCTGGATGAGCACGTCGTCGAACGACACCAGCGGCAGTCCCGAGGCGATATGTGTGGTCAGTACGCGATCGCCGAGCCGATCCTCGATGCGAAGGACCGCTTCGCCGATGACTTCCTCTATCACGTGCCAGTCGCGCTGCACGTGCAGGGCCCCGGTTTCCACTCGCACCATGTCGAGGAGGTTGCCGACCAGGCGCGTCATGCGCTGGGATTCCTCGAGGATCGTGGTCGCAAGGTCGCGTTGTTGCGGTGGGGACAGGGCGTCCTCACGCAGCAAAACGCTGGCAGCACCCTCCACACTGCCGAGTGGCGTTCGCAGGTCGTGCGACAATGAACTGAGCAACGCGTTCCGCAGCTTCTCGGCCTCGGCCTCCAGGTGCGCGGTCCGCGCGCGATGTGCCTGGCGCGCACGATCGAGTGCTACCGCGCCCTGGCCTGTCATGGCATCCAGTAACTGCCGGTCGTTCGTGTTCAGGGTGGCCCCCTCTTCGGCGGGGAGCACGCCCAGCACGCCGAGGGGGCGGTCTCCCGCGCCGAATGGCACGTAGAGGCCACGGGCCCCTGGCAAGGTCCGTGTTCCTGCACCGGCGGGTTTGCCGTGCTCGGCACACCACTGGGCCACCTCGGTTTCACCCGGCCAGGCGCCGACCGGTCGCGACGCCACGACGTGTACCTCACCATCTGCCGCCTGCTCAAACCACGCGAGGCGGCCACCGAGCACGTCGTGCACATGCCGAAGGACGGCGGCCGCCACCTCACCCTCGTCCCGCGCCGCCGCGAGGTCGCGACTGAGGGCCAGCAGCGTTGCCGTCCGTTGTTCCCGCTGCCGGGCCGCCGCCGCCTGCTCGCGCACCCGACGCGTCAAGCCACTCATCACGGCACCCACCACGAACATCACCACGAACGTGAGCGCATAACGCGTGTCACTCACTGCCAGAGTACCGTAGGGCGGGACGAACAGGACGTCGAACGCCAGCACGGCCGCGAAGGTCGACGCGAGGGCCGGACCGCGGCCGTACCGCGTCGCGCAGATCACCACAGCGAGGAGGAACGCCATCGCCATGTCGATCTCGGCGACACGTGCGCGCACGAGGAGGCCGCCCAGGGTCGTGGCAAGGACCCAGGCGAGCGCAGCGATGTATTCACGCCAGGGACGCGTGGAGAGATGGGGCACGGGTCCACGCACCCCCTCGTGGCGTTCCTCGCGCTCCGCCACCACGGTCACATCAATCGACGGCGCTCGCGCAACGAGACGGTTGGAGATGGCAGTCCCCGGAAACACCCGTGCGATCCCACCGCGACTACGCCCCACGAGGATCCGCGTTGCGTTCTGTTGGCCGGCGAACGCCAGGACCTCCTCGACAACGTCCAGCCCAGTGAGGCTCACCGCGCGTCCCCCCAACTCTTCGGCCAGACGGAGCGCGTCTTGCACGGCCTCGCGATCTTCGACGCGTCGCGTGGCATCGGCCGGCTGTTCCACGTAGACCGCGAACCAGGGAGCCTTGAGCTGGCCGGCGAGACGGCGTGCCGCGCGCACACACCGCGTGGCCGATGGCGTCGGTCCCACACACGCGACCACACATTCCGAGGCGGCCCAGGCTTCGTCGATCCCCGCGGACGCGCGCCATCCACGCATTTGTGCGTCCACGCGTTCGGCCGTCCGGCGCAAGGCAAGTTCACGCAGCGCGATCAGGTTGCCGCGGCGAAAGAACCGCTCCAGTGCCCGCTCGGCCTGGGGTCCCGCATACACCTTCCCCTCGCGCAGACGCTGCTCAAGGACTTCCGGACTCACGTCGACCAGCTCGATCTCGTCTGCACCGTCGAGCACCGCGTCCGGAATCGTCTCCCGCACCTGGACCCCCGTGATCCCGGCCACCACATCGTTCAGGCTCTCGAGGTGTTGGACATTGACGGTGCTGTACACCTCAATACCGGCGGTGCGCAGGGTTTCGATGTCCTGCCATCGCTTGGCGTGCGCCGAGGTCGGGGCATTGGTGTGCGCCAGTTCGTCCACCAGGAGGAGCGTCGGCTTGCGGGCGAGGGCACCGCCGAGGTCGAACTCCTCGACCGTCGTGCCGCGATGCTCTACGCGTGCGCGCGGCAGCACCTCGAACCCCTCGAGCATGCGCGCGGTCTCCTCTCGCCCATGCGTCTCGACGATGCCGACCACCACGTCCGTTCCCTCGCGGCGCCGGAGTCGGGCCGCCTCCAACATCGCGAAGGTCTTTCCCACCCCTGGCGCTGCCCCGACAAACACCTTCAGGCGACCGCGCGCCGCCCGGCGATCGCTGTCATGCGCCGCCTGCAGCAGGGCGTCGGGATCCGGCCGACGGTCGGGGTCAGTCACGGCATGCCATCCGTGGCATCACAAGGTGATCGCGAGCGAGGTGACGAGGAGGCTCGGGCCACGGGCACCGTCCGGCGACGCCCCCGACGGCCAGATGCGCGCGCTCGATCGGAACCCGCGGAGCTCCGTGCGCCATAGGGCACGTCGCTCCAGTTGCACGTCGAGCCCCACCGATGCGCTGCGTGTGCGGAAGGGTTGGTTCCCGGGCGTCGCCAGCAGGATGTGATCGGGATCAAGGAGTGCCTCCACCCTCCCGCTGAGCCACGTCGTGCTCGTGAGCGCGCGACGCCCGATGAATGCACCGCCCTGCCACGTATCCGTGCCGCCGCCACCGCGCCCCTGTCGACCTGCGTCGAGCACCAGTGACCACTCCCATCCGGGAGGTGCCCAGCGCGCGAGTACCTGCTGCAGCACCCGCGTCTGCGTCGCCGCCGAATCGGGCTGTTCGTTTCCGACAAACGACCGCCAGCTTACGACCAGGGCGGGCGTCACCTGCCAGTCGAGACGGGTGCCCAGGGCCTTGTCGGCGTTGGTCTCGGAGACGTTCTGCCAACCATTCACCAGGTGCACCTGGGCGGTGAGCCGCGGCGTCACCTGCCAGGTCAGCCGCGCACCGGAGAGGTAGTAGGGGGTATAGTCGGCAATCAGCGACCGGGTATAGGTGGGGTTGTCCCTGGAGATCCATCCTTCGAGCCCGATGTGGGAGAAGTAGGTCCCGACGTCGAGCCAGGCACGGCGGTGCAGCTGAACACCAACCGTCGCCTCCTGCAGCAGGCGCGACAGGTCGCCGCCGCTGACGGCTCCCACTCGCGGCTCCGCTGCGTAGTTGGCTTGTACCGAGGTCCCCGCCTGCAGGGCGAGTCGCCCGCGCAACCTGGGCTGGGCAAGCACCAGCTCAACGTATGCCAGGTTGATGTTGAATTCGTTGTGCCGCGCTGGCTGCGTGGTGAACGCCCGGTCGAGGGAGCGCGGACGCCCCGAGTCCCACGCGTAGTACGCATCTATGAAGCCCCCGATCGTAACGGCCGGGATGGAGTCGGCAGGAGCAGCCGTCAGGGTATCGCGTGTCGCCGTGTCCGCGAGGGTCGCGACGGCAAAGGCAAGGGCTGGCAGGATATGCATCAGCGGAATGATGGGGGGGCCGCGATCACGCCGTCGAGGAGGAGGTTCGCGACCAGGACATTCACCCGCGGTTCGCCGACGAGTCCGAGCCATCGCGGTGCGGTCGCGCGCGCGAGCACCGAGCGAACGGAGTCGGGCGTGACCGCACGCGCCGTGGCAATGCGGGAGACCTGTAGCGCCGCCGCCGCGGGCGACAGGTGCGGGTCGAGCCCGGATCCGGATGCCGTCACGAGATCGGCTGGAATCGCGACGTCCGACGCGAGTCCCTCGCGGACTCGTGCCTCCGCGACCCGCGTGCGGATCAGGGAATCGAGGACGGGGCTGACCGGACCCAGCTGTGAGCCCGCGGATGCTGCAGCATGGTAGGGCACGGGGGCTGTCGCCGACGGGCGCCCCACGAGGTAGCGGGTTCCCGCAAATGGCTGGCCAACCAGCGTCGAGCCGCGAGCACCATCCTCGACCACCACGATGCTGCCGCTCGCGCGGGCCGGAAAGAGCAGTTGCGCCACTAGCGTGGTCGTCAACGGATAGACGACGCCGGTCAGGACGGTGAAGGCCCCCAGGAGGACGAGGGCGGGACGGATGGATTCGCGCATCTTCAGGGCGTCAGGTGAGGCGGAGGGCGACCAGGGCCAGGTCGATGAGCTTGATGCCAAGGAACGGCGCCACGAGCCCCCCCACGCCGTAGATCAGGAGGTTACGGCGCAACAACTGTGCGGCCCCCACCGGGCGAACGCGTACGCCGCGCAACGCGAGCGGCACCAGCGCCACGATGATCAAGGCGTTGAAGATGACCGCCGCAAGGACCGCACTCTGCGGGCTCGCCAATCGCATGATGTCCAGTGCTGCAAGGGACGGGTAGGTCCCGGCGAACGCCGCGGGCAGGATGGCGAAATACTTCGCCACATCGTTCGCCGTGCTGAACGTGGTCAGTGCCCCGCGGGTGACCAGCATCTGCTTCCCGGTCTCCACCACCTCGAGCAACTTGGTCGGGTTGCTGTCCAGGTCGATCATGTTGCCGGCCTCCTTGGCCGCCGGCGTCCCCGAGTTCATCGCCACCGCGACATCGGCCTGGGCAAGTGCCGGTGCGTCGTTGGTGCCATCGCCGGTCATCGCAACGAGGTGCCCCTTCGCCTGGTACTCACGAATCAGGCGCAGCTTGTCTTCTGGCGTGGCCTGGGCGAGGTAGTCGTCCACCCCCGCCTCGGCTGCAATCGACGCCGCCGTGAGCGGATTGTCGCCGGTGATCATCACGGTGCGGATTCCCATGCGCCGCAGCGCATCGAAGCGATCGCGGATCCCCGCCTTCACGATGTCCTTCAGCTCGATGACGCCCAGCACACGCGCCCCATCGATCACCACCAGGGGCGTACCCCCGACGGCCGCCACTTTCCGTGACGCCGCTTCGACGTCGGCCGGGAGCGCCGCACCCGTCGCGCGGGCCACGGCGTCCACGGCCCCTTTCCGGATCGCACGACCGCCCATGTCCACCCCGCTCATGCGGGTCTCCGCGGTGAAGGGGATGAAGACGGCCCCCTCCGGAAGCACCGCGGGGTCCACTTGATGGCGATCGTGTGCGAACGCGACGATGGAACGCCCTTCCGGCGTCTCGTCGGCCGCCGAAGCCAGGCTGGCGGCCCGCGCGAGGTCGACCACGTCGACGCCGTGCGCCGGCAGGAACGCCGCCGCCTGTCGGTTGCCCAGCGTGATGGTTCCCGTCTTGTCGAGCAGCAACACGTCGACGTCCCCAGCCGCCTCGACCGCACGTCCGCTGGTGGCGATCACGTTCTGCCGGATCATGCGATCCATCCCGGCGATCCCGATCGCCGAGAGGAGGCCGCCGATCGTCGTCGGGATGAGACAGACCAGGAGGGCGATGAGCACGGTCAGGGTCACCGGTGCCCCCCGGCCCGCCGACTCCACGCTCCACAACGAGAACGGCAGCAACGTCGCCACCGCGAGCAGGAAGACGAGGCTAAGCGCCGCCAGCAGCACTTCGAGGGCGACTTCATTTGGCGTCTTGCGGCGGCGGCCCGCCTCGATGAGGCCGATCATCCGGTCCAGGAAGCTCTCCCCCTGGTTGGCTGTCACCCGCACGATGAGCCAGTCGCTGATCACACGCGTGCCCGCCGTCACTGCCGTCCGGTCGCCGCCGCTCTCGCGGATCACCGGGGCGCTTTCGCCGGTGACGGCGCTTTCATCGACGGACGCAATCCCGTCGATCACCTCGCCATCCGCCGCGATCAACTCGCCTGCCTCGACGACAAAGACATCCCCCTTCTGCAGCGCAGACGCTGCAATGCGTTCCGTCGTTAGCGGATCGGCCGGGTCGCGCAGGCGCCGAGCCTCCAGCGACACGCGGCTCGAACGCAGGGCGTCGGCATGCGCACGCCCGCGCCCTTCCGCCAGCGCCTCAGCGAAGTTGGCGAACCACACCGTGAGCCAGAGCCATGCGCTGATCGCGATCGCAAAGCCGCGGGCCCCCTCCGCTCCCGTGGCGGCGAGCAGCGTCGTGACAGCGGCCCCGACCCAGACCACACACATCACGGGATTTCGCATCATCACGCGCGGGTGGAGCTTGCGCAGCCCCGCCAACGAAGCCTGCGCGATGGCTGCCCGCCCGTCCCGTGGGGTGCGTCGACGCGCCATCATGAGGCACCCCCAACGATCATCTGCATCTGCTCGACGATCGGACCGAGCGCCAGTGCCGGCAGGAAGGTGAGCGCACCGACCAGCAGCACGGTCGCCACGAGGAGCAGAACGAAGGTCGGCCCATCGGTGGGAAAGGTCCCCGCCCCGGGCGGCACCGCGCGTTTGCCACCGAACGACCCGGCCAGGGCCAGCACCGGCACGATGATCCAGAATCGACCCATCCACATCGCCAGCGCCAACACCGTGTTGTACCACGCACTGTTCGCCCCGAGGCCGCCAAAGGCACTGCCGTTGTTGTTCGCGGCCGAGGACAGCGCGTAGAGCACCTCCGAGAAGCCATGCGGGCCGGCGTTGAAGATTCCGGCGCGGCCCCCCTGCACGTGGAGCGACACGGCCGTACCAAGCAGCACCCACGCGCTCGGGATCAGGACGACCAACGCGGCCAGCTTGATGTCGCGCGCCTCCACCTTCTTCCCCAGGTATTCCGGTGTGCGTCCCACCATGAGGCCGGCCAGGAACACCGCGAGGAGCGCGAAGACCAGCATCCCATACAGCCCCGACCCCACGCCACCAAAGACGACTTCACCCAGCTGCATCAGCCACATGGGGAACAGTCCACCGAGCGGAGTGAAGGAGTCGTGCATGGCGTTCACAGAGCCGTTCGACGCCGCCGTGGTCGCGGTCGCCCAGATGGCGGAGCCTGCGATGCCGAATCGCACCTCCTTTCCTTCCATGTTGCCACCCGGTTGGGTCGGGCTCGCAGCAAGCTCCACGCCTGCCGAGCGCAGTTGGGGCGTGCCCGCCTGCTCCGCGGCCAGCGTGGGGAGGGTGCTCCCCACGTAGATCACCACCATAGCCGTGAGCAGGGCCCACCCCTGACGCGGGGCGCGTACCAGGCGCCCAAAGGCAAGACACAACGCCGCTGGAATGAGCAGGATGCTCACGACCTGCACCAGGTTGCTGAATGGCGTCGGGTTCTCGAGCGGGTGCGCCGAGTTGGCGTTGTAGTAACCGCCACCGTTGGTGCCGAGCTGCTTGATCGCGACCTGCGACGCCACCGGCCCAAGCGGAATCGTCTGCGTAGATACGGTGGTGTCGGTGCCCGCCAGGGGCTCGACCAGCGTGACGGTGCGCGTGGCCCTCAGCGTTTGCGGTACGCCCTGGCCGGCGAGGAGCAATGCGATGATGAACGAGAGAGGGAGGAGCACGTACAACGTGCCCCGCACGAGGTCCACCCAGAGGTTCCCCACGCCGCTGGCCTCGCGGCGAACGAGCCCGCGGACGAGGGCCGCGAGGACTGCCAATCCGACGGCCGCTGAGAGGAAGTTCTGCACCGTGAGACCCACCATCGGCACCAGAAGTCCCAGCGTCGCCTCACCGGCATACGCCTGCCAGTTCGTGTTCGTCACGAACGACACGGCCGTATTGAACGCGAGCAGCGGCGGCACACTCGGCATGCCGGCGCCGAGTGGCAACACACCCTGCAGCCGCTGCAGCGCATAGAGAAGCAGCACGGCAGCGACGCTCAGGCCAAGTATGTGCCCTGCATACCGCGACCAGTGCATGTCGTCCTCTGGCGTAGTGCGGAGCAATCGCCAGGCGGCACGCTCCACGCGGGCGAGCGGGAGCGGCCTGACGCCAGGTTCCATGACCCGGGCGATCCACGTGCCCAGGGGCAAAGCCAGCAGGAGTACGCTGGCCACGACCACGGCGAACTCTGCAAGCGCGTGCGTGGTCATTCGAACACCTCCGGGCGGAACAGTGCAACCAGGAGGTAGACAAACAGGGCGACCGCAACAAAAGCAGCGACGATGTACATGAGGGCCTCAGATGCGCTCGATGAGGCGCTGGTACACGCCGGTGACCGCGGCAAGGCCCGCGATGATGAGAACGACGACGATGTCGAGCATGAGTTCCTGGTCGCGGACACAGGAATGCTCGTCGTGAGTCGATCAGGGCGGGGTCAGGATCGACGGCGCTGATATCAGGGAACTGTCAAGGCCGCGCGCCGCCAGTATGTGGCCCTTCGGGCAGGACGACGTGGCGTGCCACAGCGATCAGTCCGCCCTCGCAGTCGCGTTTACGCTCGGCCTCTCCGGTAGGCCGCTCGCGGATACGGTCTTCCTCGCTTCACGGTCAGCTCCACCGTACGCAGGTTGGCGATGTCCGCCAAGGGGTTCCCGCGCACGAACACCAACGACGCGAACTTCCCCGGCTCGATCGTTCCATAGTCGCGCTCGCGACCGATCGTTCGTGCCCCGTGCAACGTCGCGGCGGTGATCACCTCACGCGGCGTGAGCCCCGCGACCTTCACGAGCGCCTCCAGTTCATCGTGCAGCGCCGGGTACGG
>JAEUJK010000287.1 GCA_016794735.1 Gemmatimonadota bacterium
GACGTCTATCCGGACACGGGGATGAGCGACCCGAAGATGAATGGCTACCAGCTCATGGTGGCCAACGAGGTCTTCCGCGGCCGGTATCGCAAGAGCTTTTCCAAGCCCGAGCCGATCGTGCCCAACAAGGTCACCGACTTCACCGTCGACCTGCACACGCAAGCCTACACTTTCAAGAAGGGGCACCGCGTGATGGTGCACGTCCAGTCGAGCTGGTTCCCCGTGATCGATCGCAATCCGCAGAAGTACGTGCCGAACATCTTCGAGGCGAAGGAGAGCGACTTCGTCGCGGCGACGCACCGCGTGTACCGCTCGAAGCAGTTCCCCTCGAAGATCGTCCTTCCCGTGGTGAGCGGGGCGATCCAGTAGTCCGCCCCGGGATCCACGCCTCATTACCTTTCCGCCTCGTCGAAACCTCGCCAGCCTCCATGCCGACCTACACGCACCTCAAGCCCCCGACCTCCGGCGACACCATCACGATGAAGGATGGTGTCCTCAGCGTTCCCGACCATCCGGTGATCCCGTTCATCGAGGGCGATGGCACCGGGCCGGACATCTGGCGGGCCTCGCAGCGCGTCTTTGATGCCGCGGTGGCCAAGGCGTACGGTGGCAAGCGCAAGATCGTGTGGTTCGAGGTGCTCGCGGGCGACAAGGCCAAGGCGGCGCTCGACACCTACATGCCCGACGATACCCTCGCCGCGATCTCGCACCACCTGGTCGCCATCAAGGGACCGCTCGGCACCCCGGTGGGTGGGGGGATCCGCTCGCTCAACGTCGCGTTGCGCCAGCAGCTCGACCTCTATGCCTGCGTGCGCCCGGTCCGCTGGTTCGAGGGCGTGCCCTCGCCGGTGAAGCGCCCGCAGGACGTGAACATGACGATCTTCCGCGAGAACACGGAAGACATCTACGCCGGCATCGAGTGGGTGGCGGGGACCCCGGAAGCGCAGAAGATCATCAACTTCCTGCGCACCGAGATGGGAGTGAAGAAGATCCGCTTCCCCGAGACCAGCGGCATCGGGATCAAGCCGATCTCGTCCGAGGGGACCAAGCGCCTCGTGCGTTCCGCGATCAAGTACGCCAAGCAGTACGGCTACACCTCCGTGACGTTGGTCCACAAGGGCAACATCATGAAGTTCACGGAAGGGGCGTTCCGTGACTGGGGCTACGAGTGCGCGAAGGAAGAGTTCGGCGGCGTCGAGCTGGACGGCGGCCCGTGGCTCAAGCTCCCCGATGGCATCGTGATCAAGGACGTGATCGCCGACGCCTTCCTGCAGCAGATCCTCACGCGTCCCACCGAGTACGGGGTCATCGCGACGCCGAACCTCAACGGGGACTACATCTCCGATGCGCTCGCCGCGCAGGTGGGCGGGATCGGGATCGCGCCGGGGGCCAACATCAACTACATCACGGGCCACGCCGTCTTCGAGGCGACGCACGGCACCGCGCCGAAGTACGCGAACCAGGACAAGGTGAATCCGGGGTCCGTCATCCTCTCCGGCGAGATGATGTTCCGCTACATGGGCTGGAACCAGGCCGCCGACCTGATCATCAGCTCCCTGGACAAGACCATCGGGCAGAAGAAGGTCACCTACGACTTCGAGCGGATGATGCAGGGCGCCACGCTGATGAGCTGCAGCGGGTTTGGCGAGGCCATGGTCTCCAACATGTGATGACGATGCCCGGAGCTGCGGGAGCAACGCCGTACGACCTCACAGGCCAGGTTGCCCTGGTCACCGGTGGAACCCGCGGCATCGGGCGGGCCATCTGCGTCGCGCTCGCGCGGCAGGGGGCGCACGTCAT
>JAEUJK010000339.1 GCA_016794735.1 Gemmatimonadota bacterium
GCCGGCGTGACGATGATCGCGTCGAACGGCTCCGTCGGCGGTGGCGCACGCATCCGCGTTCGCGGCATCTCCTCGGCGTCGTTGTCCAACGATCCGCTGATCCTCGTGGACGGCGTCCGCATGGAGTCGGGCTCGCTGCGACTCGGCACCACCATCGGTGGTGGGGTGCCCAATTTCCTCAACAACCTGAATCCCGAGGAAATCGAGAGCATCGAAGTCGTGAAGGGCCCGTCGGCGGCGACGCTCTACGGCACCCAGGCGGCGAACGGCGTGGTCGTCGTGACGACCAAGAAGGGGAAGGCCGGCCCGGCCAAGTGGAGCCTCTTCGGCGAGGGCGGCCGCTCGTATGATCCGGCGGAATACCCCGGCATCTATTACACGGATGGCACCGGCACCAACGGGGCGCCGCGCAACTGCTTGCAGTGGCAGGCCGCGCAGGGCCAGTGCACGATCAAGCAGGTGTATTCGCGCAACCTGCTCGAGGACAAGGCCACGACGCCCCTGGGTGTCGGCCAGCGCCAGCAGTACGGCGCACAGGTCACCGGCGGCACGGAAACCGTGCGCTACTTCGTCTCCGGCGACTGGGAAAACGACATCGGCGTCCTCAAGATGCCGGACGCGGAAATCGACTCGCTCAAGATCGAGCGCGGTATCGAGTCCATCTCGCGTGACCAGCGCCTGCCGAACCAGCTCACCAAGGCGAACCTGCGCACGAACCTGAACGTCGCGCTTTCGCCGGTGGCGGACCTGAACATCAACGCGGGTTACGTCAACAACTGGACGCAGTTCCCGCAGACGGGCGACAACCTGCAGGGGGCGATCACCTCCGGCATGTATGGCATCCCGGCACCCGGGCTCCGCAGCCACTGGGGCTTCGCCCCGCCGAGCCAGGGCTTCTCGAAGCAGGTCTCGCGCTACAACAACCAGTTCCTGAACAGCGCGACCATGAACTACCGTCCCTCGTCGTGGTTGTCGACGCGCGCCACGGTCGGTGTGGACTGGCTCGCCTTCAATGACGAGGCGTTCATTGCCAACGGTCAGGGCTGTGCCAGCTGCGGCATCGACCGCCAGGGGCTGCGCCAGATCAACAAGTGGAACAACGCGAAGTGGTCGGTGGACCTCAACGCCACGTCGACGTTCCAGCTCACCGAAGCCATCCAATCGAAGACCGCGGTTGGTATCCAGTGGAACCGCGATCGCCTGACCGGGTCGCTGAGCCAGGCGCAGATCCTGCCGCCGGGCGGCCGCACGATCGACGCCGGCTCGCAGAAGTCCTCGGGCGAGCAGACGATCGAGACGGTGATCTTCGGTGCCTACGTCGAGCAGCAGTTCGGCTGGAAGGACAAGCTGTTCGTGACGGGCGCCCTCCGTCGCGACCAGAACTCGGCGTTCGGTGGTGACTTCGGCGCGATCCTCTACCCGAAGGCGACGGTCTCGTATGTCGCGATCGAGCGCCCGGATGCGAAGTGGATCAACCAGGTCCGCCCGCGCCTCGCGTACGGCGTGTCGGGCCAGCAGCCGACGGCTTCGGCCTCGGTGACGTTCCTGACGCCGACGACCACCTCGATCTTCGGTGGTGGCGACGTACCGTCGGTGACGTTCGGTGCGCTCGGCAACACGGGGATCAAGCCCGAGCGGTCGCGTGAGATCGAAGGCGGCTTCGACGCCAACTTCTACAACAATCGCGTCTCGCTGCAGGTCACGTACTACAACAAGGAAACCACCGACGCACTCGTGAACCGTCCGCTGCCTGGCTCGCTGGGCGCCGGCGCCTCGCGCATCGAGAACATCGGCGTCGTGACCAACAAGGGCATCGAGGTCTCGACCAACGCCCGCATGTGGGACAGCGACAACCTGCGCTGGGACCTCGGCGTGGAGTACTCGCAGAACAAGAACAAGCTCGTCTCGCTGGCGCCGGGCATCCCGCCGCTCACCGGGTTCGGCTTCCAGAACCGCCCGGGCTACCCGCTGTTCGGGTTGTGGTGGCCGCGGCTCACGAGCTTCAAGGACGCGAACAACAACCAGACCATCGAGCCGGCCGAAGTCGTGGTGACGGACACCGCGGTGTTCAACGGCTACACGGTCCCGGTGAACACGATCGGCATCAACAACTCGTTCGGCCTGCTCAAGGATCGCCTCCGCATCTCGGGC
>JAEUJK010000348.1 GCA_016794735.1 Gemmatimonadota bacterium
TCGATCACGGCGGCAATGGCACCGCGGTCGATCGTATTGCCTTCGGACACGGCGAACCGGGTGACCGGGCCGGTCATCTGCGCGGCCACGACCACTTCGGTTGCCTCGAAGTTGCCGTAGGCATCGGGCAGGTCGGCGGTACGACACGCGGCGAGCAACGCGAGCGTGCCCAGGTGAGGAATGCGGGACAGGGGGATTCGCATCAGCGAACCTCGAGGCCGAGGGTGGTGAGGAAACGGGCGCGGGCCTGCTCCAGCTCAACGCGATGCGTGACGAGGGCCAGGCGCGCGACCTGCAGGTCGGTGTCGCGGTCGATCAGTTCGGCGACGGTAACCACGCCCTCGCTGTGGCGCAGTCGCGTCTCGCGCAGCACCCGTTCACGCAGCGCGATGATGGTCTCGTCTTCCGCCAGCGAACGTTCGAGCCGATCGATGGTGCCGAGGTCGGATTGGACCGAGCGACGCAAGCGATCGGCAAAGGCGCGTTCCTCGGACTGGATCACGTCACGCTGGATGGCCATGGCTTCGCGTTCGCGTCGCGCCACGCCCCAATCGAACGGGGCCCACTCCAGCTGGATGCCGGCCTGCCAGTAGGTATCGAACTCGCGGGAGAGCATGTTGAGCCCGGGGCGGCCGTACCCACCGCGCGTGAAGGCGGAGAGGCGTGGCTTGTCCTGCGCCCGGAGTGCGTCCTCGCGCGCCTGCACGGCGTCCCTGGAGGCGCGGTACACCTGGTATTCGGGGCGTACCCGCACCGCGTCAAGGGAATCGCGCGCAGTGCGCGCGCGTGCGGCGAGGTCCACCGATGAAAGGACGGCGTTGCCGCTCACGACACGACCGGTGAGGTCGGCGAGCAGGGTGAGCGACGTGGTCCAGTTCGCGGCCACTTCATCGAGTGATTGGCGCCGCCGCATCCGTTCGGCGAGGAGGAGGGCGGTGTCGCTCGGGAGGGCGGCGCTGGCGGCCACGCGTTCCCTCGCGAGTCGCAGCTGGCCATCGAGGTCGGTGATGGCCGCCTCGATCACCTGTCGCTGGGCATCGAGCGAACGGGCCATGAACCAGGCGTCGTTCACGGCGAGGCGTTGGGCGAAGGTGGCCGCGCCCACACGTGCGGCGGCCTCACTCGCCTGCGCTTCCTCGACCACACGACGTGGCGCGCGCGACGGATCCAGCAGCCGGAGGCGAGCGCCGAGCCCTGCGTCGTACGTGTCCTTGAAGGGCATGATGGCCCCGGGCAACGGCACGCTGGTGACGTCCGACTGGTGCTGGGCCTGCGCGTTCACGGTGAGCGACGGCAGGCGTTCGCTGCGGATGTTCTCGAGGCGGCGCGCGGCCTGGTCGCGAATGAGCTTGACCTGGGCGCCGCGCGGGTCGCGAGCGACGGCCGCGGCCTGCAGGTCGGCGAGCCGCAAGGTGTCCTGGGCGTGGGCCGTCACGGTGGACGCCACCAGCGCGAGCAGGCCGTGCCATCGGGCCGGGACAAACGATCCGGGGAAGGGAACCCGCATCATGGGCGCAAGGCGTTGAGGATGAAGCCGGGCAGCTCCCGCCGGCGGGCATCGAGGTAGCGGTCCCAGTCGTCGATCCCGAGGACGTGCTGCAGCATCGGGCGGGCCGCGAAGGGAAAGACACACATGGACGCGAGGCTCACGATGAACTGCTCCGCGCGGATGGGTCGCATCTCGCCGGCGCGCGCGCGACGGGCGAAGTCGCGGTCCAGTTGCGCCAGGATCGACTTCACTTCCGGTGCCTGCGGGCTGCGCATCACCTCGGCGATGCTCTCGATCCGCTCCGGGTGGAAGGTGATCTCGGCGAGGACGTACCCGGGGAGGTAGGGGTGCTCGCGCAGCGTGTCGATGTAGTGATGCACGCACTGCGTGATGCGCTCCTCCAGCGGCCGGTCGGAGGCCAGCACGCGGAGCAGGACGGAGAAGAGGTGTCCCGCGGCCTCACGAAAGACGGCGAGGGCCAGCGCGTCCTTCGACCGGAAGTAGTAGTGGAGGAGGGCCTGGTTGACGTTGGCCTCGGCCGCGATCTCCTGCATGCGCGCGCCGGCGGTGCCGCGCCGGATGAAGACGCGACGCGCGGCGTCGCGGATGCGGCGTTCGGTATCGGCATCGTCCTCGCGCCGTGCTGCGGGCGGCGGCGGGGCGCGGCGGGTCGAGGGGCGTCGGACGGGTTTGGCCATCTGGTTTGACTGAATGGTTAAACCATACAGCAAACGCCGCCGGCCGCGCAACCCCCCACACGCACAACGGGCCCCGGCGTCTGCCGGGGCCCGTCGCTCGTCGTGAAGGCGTGCGCCCTAAAACGCGGCGCGGGGGAACTCGAGGACCGC
>JAEUJK010000382.1 GCA_016794735.1 Gemmatimonadota bacterium
CGAACGTCGGCGGGCTTCAGGGGAACTCGGCTTCCTCGACCTGCCCGGCAACACCGCGTTGGTGGAGTCCGTCGAACGCTTCGTGGCCGGCGCCGCCGGGCGCTACACCGATGTTGTCCTGCTGGGGATCGGTGGGTCGTCACTGGGGCCGATGGCGCTGCGCACGGCGTTGCGCCCGCCGCAATGGAACCAGCTCGACGCCACCGCGCGGCAGGGACGTCCGCGCCTGCACGTGCTCGACAACGTCGACCCGCACACGATCGACGCCGTGCTCTCCCGCGTGCCACTCGCGACGACGCTGTTCCTGGTCGTGTCCAAGTCCGGTGGGACGGCCGAGACGATGGCCCAGTACCTCATCGTGCGGGCACGGCTCACCGCCGCGTCGCTGCCACTCCAGCAGCACCTCTGCTTCGTGACGGATCCGGCGAAGGGTGCACTGCGGCCGATCGCGAACGTCGAAGGCATTCCCGCGTTGGACATCCCGGCGAACATCGGTGGGCGCTTTAGCGTGCTCTCGGCGGTGGGCACGCTCCCGGCGGCGCTGATCGGCATCGACATTCGTGCGCTGCTGGCCGGCGCGGCCGATATGCGGCAGCGCTGCACGACGACGGAACTGGAGAAGAACCCCGCGGGGATCTGGGCGGTGCTGCAATGGCTGGCCGACACGCGATTCCAGAAGCCGATCCACGTGCTCCTTCCGTACAGCGACCCGCTGCGTGAGCTCGCGCTCTGGTTCGTGCAGCTCTGGGCCGAGAGCCTCGGCAAGATCCAACCTGGGGGAGCGCATGTCGGGCCGACCCCGGTGCCGGCACTTGGTGCCACCGACCAGCACAGCCAGGTGCAGCTGTTCATGGAGGGTCCGGCCGACAAGACCGTCACCTTCGTGGCCGTCGAACATCCCGATGTCGACGTGACGATCCCTGCGCTGCATGCCGACGTGCCCGACCTGTCGTACCTGGCGGGGCACTCGTTGTGGGAGCTGCTCAATACCGAGCGCCGGGCCACCGCGGGCGCCCTGGCGTCGCGTGGGCGGCCCAGCGCGACGATCACGCTGGACCGCGTGGACCCGTGGCACCTCGGCGGCCTGATGATGTTCTTCGAGATCGCGACGGCCTATGCGGGCGCCTTGTACGGCGTCAACGCCTTCGACCAGCCCGGGGTGGAGCAGGGGAAACTCTTCACCTATGGCATCATGGGGCGACCCGGGTTCGACAGCTCGCGCGAGGACTTCGAGCGGCTCCCGCGCCCGTCAGATGACTGCCGGGTGTAGGGGCTCCGCCGGCTGATGTAACTTTGACCGGGTGCCGCCCGTCTCCCGGGCGAAACCGGCACCGCATCAAATACCCGAACGCCCCGAACATGTCCGCTCCGATCTCCGCACATCTCGCCCTCGGCCAGGCCGTCACGCGTGTCGACGCCAAGGTCACCGTTCACGACGAGCAGGTACTGGCCACGCCGGCCATGGATGCCGTGGTTCGTGACGCGGTGTTCGGGGAAGCCAAGGCGAAGGACTACGCGCGCTGGCTGCTGTGGGAGCTTGGACAGGCGGTGGGTGTTCGCCCCTGCTCGATCCACGACCTGTACATGGCGCGTGGGCGCGGCGAGACCCATGGCTTCACGGTGCCAGCCATCAATGTGCGTGGTGCCTCGTACGACACCGCCCGTTCGATCTTCCGCGTGGCGAAGCGCATGGACGCGGGCGCGTTCATCCTGGAGATCGCGCGATCCGAAATTGCCTACACGGACCAGCGCCCGGCCGAGTATGTCGCCGTGATGATCGCGGCGGCGCTGCGTGAAGGGTTCCGCGGGCCGTTGTTCATCCAGGGCGACCACTTCCAGGTCAACCACAAGAAGTATGCGGCCGACCCGGTGACCGAGGTCGATGCGGTGAAGAAGCTGGCCAACGAGGCGATCGAGGCCGGGTTCTACAACATCGACGTCGACACGTCGACCCTGGTGGACCTCTCAAAGGAGGGGCTCGCCGAGCAGCAGCGGCTCAACTACGAAGTCTGCGCCGAGATCACGCGCTACATCCGCGACCGCGAGCCGAAGGGCGTGAACGTCTCGATCGGCGGCGAGATCGGCGAAGTGGGCACGCAGAACTCCACGGTGCCCGAACTGCGGGCGTTCATGGACGGCTTCAACGCCACGCTCGCGCGCGTCGCGCCGGGCGCCGTCGGGCTCAGCAAGATCTCGGTGCAGTCCGGCACCTCGCACGGTGGCGTGGTCCTCGCCGACGGCTCGATTGCCGACGTCAAGCTGGACCTGAACACCCTCGAGGAGTTGTCGGTCATTGCCCGCAAGGAGTACGGGCTGTCGGGCGCGGTGCAGCACGGCGCCTCGACGCTGCCCGATGACGCGTTCCACAACTTCCCGCGGACGGAAACGGCCGAGATCCACCTGGCCACGAACTTCCAGAACATGCTGTACGATCACCTGCCGCAGGCCCTGCGGGATGAGATCTACGGCTGGCTCCGGGAGAACGCGAAGGACGAGCGCAAGTCGACCGACTCCGACGAGCAGTTCTTCTACAAGACCCGCAAGAAGGCGTTAGGTCCGTTCAAGGCGAGCCTGTGGGCGCTGCCCGCGGACGTGCTGGCGCGACTGGGCGCGGCGTACGACGCCAAGTTCACCTTCCTCTTCACGCAGCTCGGGATGCAGGGGACGCGCGCCATCGTGCGGCAGACGGTGAAGCCGCTGGCCGTGCACCGCCCGCTGCCCGGGACCCCCGGCGCCGTCGTCGTCGAGGCAGCGCCGGATGACGCGACGCTGAGCGATTGACGCTCCAGGGGCTGC
>JAEUJK010000433.1 GCA_016794735.1 Gemmatimonadota bacterium
TCACCCGCGCCTCGCGCGCCCGCCACCGCGAGGTCCCCGAGGATGAGGTACGGCTCCTCGAACGGATACCGTGCCCAGCGCCGCGCCGTGTCGTACAAGCCGAGGGCATGCGCACCGCCAACGCGACCCACCGCCAGCAGGTCGGGCTGGTCCGCGAGCCATGTGGTCAGGCTGTACCCCACCACGGACCGCCATGACCGCCGCAATTCGTCCGCGCCGGCGACGCTTGCTGTCAATCGTTTGGGAATCCACCGGCTCGCCCGCGCCACCCCCAGCGCGCGGACGACCTCAGTGACGAACAACTGGATCGGCAGCGCCCAGTACCCCGCCCCGGCCTGCGCGGCGCCAACCGCCGCAGCAATTCCCGTCACGAGTGCCACGAACTGGGCGAGCATCACCGCCGGAAATCGCAGCGACCGCTTGAGCAACGCTTCCTGGAACGTGGTGATCGTCAACAGCCACGTGATCAGCGCCCACGGCACGACGACGGCCGGCAAGCGAGGTTCCCGGTAGAACGCCGCCAGGGCCACCCCCGCGATCGCCATCGCGCCAGCCACGCCGAGGTTGATGCGCACCGCGAACCGGAACAGGTCGCTGGCCTCCTCACTCGTCAGCCCTTCGCGCTGCAGCAACGTCGTCTGGAACGCCTGCCCCGCCACCTGGTTGGCCACCACCCCGAGCGGGACGGCCATGGCGAAGACGCCAAAGGCATCGGGACTCAGGATGCGCGCGAGCACGATGGCCGCGCCGAGCGAGAGCACCGCCTGCGCCATTCGCGTGCCCCACGCCACACCGCCCGAGATGAGGGCCCGTCGACGGTGCTGGTCAGCCGTCATTCACACCCGCGGTCATGTCGGACGCCGGTCGAGGGCCACCGTCCATCGACGCCCCGGCCGCCAGTGATGCCGGTGTCGCGTGCCATGCTCGGGTGGGGCGTCCCGCACCGTTCGAATGGTATATGCGTGACACAACTCCTCGACGAAGATGCGACCAAAGAAGTGCACCATCGACGCGCCCATGCAGCCATGTCCATCGAGACCAAAGGTCGCGTACTCGGACTTGGAGAGCGTGCGACCGAGGAAGCGGTCCGGATTGAAGGTGGACGGATCGGGGAAGATCCCGGGATCGCGGTGACTCTCCTGCACGCAGATGCGGAGGATCCACCCGGCGGGGACGTGGAATCCCTCGTACGTGAACGGCTTCACCACGCGCCGATACAGGTACTCACTCTGTTCCAACCGGAGGGTCTCGAGCACCACGCGCGTCCCGAGGTCACTCGGCTGCACCCCCTGCGGCGCCCCCGCGGTACGCCCGGCGCGCTGCACCGCATCCTGCCAGGGTGCGTTTGCACTCAGCTGGTAGGCCAGCCAGGTCAAGGTCCCCGCCAGGTCACCCGAGCCGAGGCGAAGGAACAGCACGAGGTTCCGCAGGCGTCCCTCGTCCTGGAGCGTCTCGGGCGCCGCGCGCACCAGCGCCCCAAGGAGGTGCGCCGGCTCCTGCGACGACTCACGTGCGGCGAGGTCGCGCAAGAGTTGTGTCGCCGCGGACAGACTCCGCTCCATGCGGGCGCTCCACCCCAGGCCACCACTGCGATCCACCTCGAGCTGTTGTACCAGCTGTCCCATCCGACGCGACCGTTCATCATCCGCGTCGATCCCCAGGAACATCCCGGTGAGCCCCTCGACGGCCCACTGCGAGAGGAAGGGGCGAATGTCGATCCCGTCACGGTGGGTGGCGCTGCGCTGGGCGAGGCCGTCCAGCCCTGCGCGGCACGCCGCGCGCAGCGCGGGCTCGCGTTCGGCGAGGGCGGTCTCGGAGAACGCACGGCGGAACAAGGGCGCCTCGGCCTGGTGGTCCGCCGACGGCATGTAACGCAGCAGCCCCTTCGATGCAAAGCGATTGTAGGGCAACGCCGCCCCTTCGAGCGCGTCGCGATGCTCCTGCAGCAACGCGCGCCCGCGCGCGAGCCCCACCACACACAGGACCGGTCGCCCGAACTGGCTCATCTTGAACACCGGCCCGAACTGTGCCGCCTGGTCCCGGTAGAACCACTTGTCGTCGATCGCGTCCAGCGACGCGCCAATCCCCAGTGAACCGGGCGGCCATCCCCACACGCGGCCGTACGAGGGACGCCCGCGCCACCACAGGAATGCGCCCGCCAGAATGACCAACGCGGCCGCGACATGCAGCGTCCATGGCTGCCACACGAACACCGTGACCGCGAGCGCGCCGACGACGAGTCCCGCGAGGGCGAGGGCAACCCCCAACGCCGGAAGGGCGGCGAGGTCGCGACGGAACGGCGGCTTGAGCGCGAGGCGCAGGCCCCCTGCGGCACCGAAGCCGATCGTGGCCCACTCGAGGGCGAGAAGCGGACCCATGGCAGGAATGTACGCGCAACCCCTGAGTCCGGCACGTCAGCAAACGTGCGACTGCGGCAACACCTAACACGAAGGGCGCCGCCATGTGGCGACGCCCTCCTTCACGGCATGATACGCGGGTTCAGGTCGCCGCGATCACCACTGGCGTGTTCAACTTGACCACGATGTCGGCCCCCGCGTTGACGCAGCCTTCGTAGTTCGCCGTCGCAGCGGCAGCGGCGGCACCAGCGGCCGCGCCGGCCGCGGCCCCGATCAGGGTGCCCTTCTTGCTCTTGCCGAGCACCTGGCCGACGATCGCGCCCACCGCGGCACCACCGGCGACCTTCTTCGCATCGTTGCCCTTCGACGACGCCCGCACGCGGTCAATCGCCACCGTCTGCACGTCCGCATCGAGCGGATACGAGCGCCCCCCAAAGGTGACGTTGATCACGCGGAAGCCCATCACGATCTGGTCGTTCGTGTTTTCCGATCGCTTGAGTTCCGTGAGTTCGAGGGTCACGTCGGCGCCCGAGGGGATCATCACGCCGTTGGTGCCGCTCACCGCCTCGGTGACCGTGGCGGTGAACCGATCACCCACCTTGTTGGTGTTCGTGCACACCTGGTTCAACGCGTCGAGCTTGAGCAGGCTGCCCGCCGCAACGCTCCCCGTGGCCTTCTCTGCGGCTCCGCTGCCCTTCTCGACCGTGTTGCCGCTGGGCGTCGTCGTTGGCGCAGGCGGCGGTGCCGGCGTCGGAGTCGGCGTGGGGTTGGACTTGGCCGGCGGTGGGCTCTGCTTCGGACGCGGCGTGTTCTTCGACGAGGCGACCGGAGGCGGGGGCGGCGGGGCTTCAGCCTGCACCGCGGTATCCGGCACGTCCTTCAGTTGCGGCTGGGCCAGCGAGTCCTCGCCCGCACGGGCAAGGTCGCGGGTGAGCGTCGTGTCCTGCGCCAGTCCGTCACCGGCCTTCTCGCCGCAAGCCAGGGCGACCGCGGCCAACGCCGCAACGAGCAATGGTGTGCGCATGGGAGTCTGTGGAGATGGGGTCTCCCCAAGATACCACGACCGCGGCGAAAGGTGCCCGCGAGTTCCTGCATCTGACCTGCCGAGCGCTACAGGCGGTTCAGGAGGAACTCGGGGGTAAAGCGGTTGAGGTAGGACGCGAGGATCGTGAACCGCCCCGTGACCATCAGGAGCCCGATCGCGACCATCACGACCCCTGTCCCGCGCTGGAGCAACGCCATGTGCCGCTTGATGCGCTGGAAGAACGCCATGAAGCGGTCGACCGCGACGGCCGAGACGATGAACGGCACGGCGAGCCCCAGGGAGTAGGACACCAGGAGCCCGAGGGCCTCACCCATGGTCTCCTGCGCGGACGCGTAGGCGTAGATCGACGCGAGAATCGGCCCGATGCACGGGGTCCATCCCGCACCGAAGGCGATCCCCACGAAGACCGTGCCGAGGTACCCGGCGGGCTTGTTCGCGAGATGCAGCCGCTTTTCGGTGGAGAGCATCTGGCTGCGCAGGATGCCCATCAGGTACAAGCCGAAGACGATGATCATCACGCCGCCGACCTTGCTGATCCACCCGCGGTTGGCGACGGCGACCTGGCCGATCCCCGAGGCAATCGCGCCGATGGCGACGAAGATCAGGGAGAAGCCAAACGTGAAAAGCAGGCCGTGCACGAGGGCGGTCCGCCGCGTGGCCGCCGACTGGACGTCCTCGAGCGAGACGCCGCTGATGAACGTGATGTACGTCGGGACGAGCGGGAGGACGCACGGCGAGAGGAACGAGAGCAGCCCCGCACTGAAGGCCACGAACCAGCCGACGCTCGCCACTTCCATCGTCAGGCCGCCGCTCCCTCGACCCAGGGGGGCGCATCGAGTCGCGCCCGCAGCGTCTCGGCCGACAGTCGTTCCGGCTCGGCGGTCTCACCGGAACGGCGCACCACACCGGCGATGACGCGATCGAGCGTCGCCAGCGGGGCATCGGCCTGGTGCACCACCTCGAGGTCCCACTTGCCGCGGTCCGGTCCCTTGAGGACGAGCCGGTACCGGGCGCAGAGGATCGCCAGCCGCTGGTGCGGATCACGCGCGGGCTGGGAGGGTTCCGGCGCCGGCAGGGCGAGGATGTCGCCTAACGCGACCGTCTCCGCCGGTTCCGGCGCGCCCACGTCGGCGAGCTCCACGTCCGTCCCCACCTCGCACTCCACATCACTCGCGGTCGCGTCGGCCATGGTGTGCGACGGCAGGTCGGCGAGCACCACGCCGTCCGACGCCACCTCGAGCACCCGCTCGCGTTCCAGCGCGGTGTCGTCGGCCAGCCGCAGCTCCACCGGCACCGCGCCGTTGGGGTCGGCGACGTCTGCCACCAGCACCTCGGCCTCGGGCTCCCCACCATCCGCGACCGCAAGCGACACCGCCACCTCGTGTTCCGTCGTCGGCGCCTCGGCGACCGCGACCTCCGCCTCATCGGCGAGGTCGTAGGCCTCGACCGCGACGGTGGCGTCGGGGATCACGTCGAAGCCCTGCTCCACCGCCAGGACCGCGATCCCCGATTCGAGTCCGCCTTGTCGCATCGCGGGGAACAAGCGCACTTCCACGATCCGCGATTCGGGCACTCGCTCGAGCACCCCGTTGAGGAAACGTCGCGTGGTGTCGTTCATCGTTCCCCCACAGCGACAAGCGTGGACACTCGTGGCGCGGGCGCGCAGGGCGGAAGCAAACGAGGAAGGATCATCGAGTCCGGTGCGATGGGCACGTCGCAAAGATACACCAGTGACGTGCGCGATCATAACGCGAAACGCACCTTCCTAGAGCAAAGTGACCGGATCGCGATCGATGCTCACGCGCAGCTCATGTCGGTCGGGCACGGCGAAGCGTTCGGCAAAAAACCGCAGCACATTTGTGAGCAACTTTCCGTCTGGCGACTTCAGCAGCAGGTGCCACCGATAGCGCGACTTGATGCGGGCGATCGGTGAGGGTGCGGGACCGATCAGGCGCAGCCCCGTCAACTGGCGGTTTTCCACAAGCCGCAGGAGCCACGACGCCGCCTCCTGCGCCGATTGCGCCACCGCCGCTTCGTCCACCCCGCTCACCACGATGTTGGCCAGGCGGACCATCGGCGGGTACGCGGGCGACTGCCGATCGGCCAGTTCCCGCGCCACGAAGGCGTGATAGTCGTGCGTCACCGCGCACGCGACGGCGTGGTGGTCGGGCATGCGTGTCTGCACGATCACATGCCCGGGCTTCACGCTGCGACCGGCACGCCCCGCCACCTGCGCCAGCAACTGGAACGTTCGCTCGCCCGCACGAAAGTCCGGCAGGTTGATGCCGACGTCGGCGTCGATCACCCCAACGAGCGTGACCCCGGGAAAGTCGAGTCCCTTCGCGATCATCTGCGTGCCGAGCAGGATGTCGACCTCTCCACGCCCCACGCGATCGAGGATGTCGGCGTGCGCCCACTTGCCACTCGTGGTGTCGAGGTCCATCCGCGCGATGCGCGCCTCGGGCAATCGCTCGCCTAACAAGCGCTCGACTTGCTGCGTCCCGAGGCCGCGATGCCGTACCGTGGCCTCCCGGCACCGGTGACAGGCGAGGTGCACCGGCTCGTGGTGGCCGCAGTAGTGGCAGGCGAGTCGCTCCGGCGCGCGATGCAGCGTCAACGAGATGGAGCAGTTGGGACACGCCGCCACATCCCCGCAACTCGCACACTGCTGGAACGACGCATACCCGCGCCGGTTGAGCAGGAGGATCGATTGCTCCTGCCGCGCCAGCCGTTCGCGCAGGGCGTCTTCCAGCGCGCGTGAGACCACGCGACGAAAGGGATCGCGCTCGATGGGCTCCTGCGGCGGCGCCGGCAACCGCTCCCCGGGTGGCGTGGCGTCGGACGGCGAGCGCGGGCGACGCAGGTCGACCACCGACACCGATGGCAGCGCGCCACCACCCACGCGGTTCGGCAGCGCCAGCAGCGTGTGCCGTCCCTCCTGCGCGTGGTGCCAACTCTCGAGCGACGGGGTCGCACTCCCCAGCACGACCACGGCCCCCTCGCGACGCGCCCGTACCATCGCCACGTCACGCGCATGGTAGCGCGGAGCGTCCGCCTGTTTGTAACTCGCCTCGTGTTCCTCATCGACGACGATCACCCGCACCTGCTGCAGCGGGGCGAAGATCGCCGAGCGTGCGCCCACGGCGATGCGCCGCTCCCCGCGCTGCAACACCCGCCACGCGTCGAGCCGCTCGCCATCGGAGAGTGCGCTGTGCAGCACGGCCACCTGGTCACCGAACCAGGCCCGAAAGCGCGCCACGGTCTGCGGGGTCAGCGCGATCTCCGGCACGAGCACGATGGCGCTCGCCCCCGGCTCCGCGAGCACCCGACGCAAGACCTCCAGGTAGACGAGGGTCTTGCCGCTGCCGGTGACCCCGTGCAGCAACACGACCTCGCCCGGCGCGGCCGCCGCGATACGCGTGATGGCGGCCTGCTGTTCATCGGTAGGCTTGTGGGCCGCGACGGCTTCCGCCGGCCGGGAAGCAAAGGGATCGCGCAGGACCCCTTCATGCCCGATCCGCACGAGCCCACGCTCGACCATCGTCCGCAACAGTGCATCTCCCACCCCGAGGCGTTCCTTGAGCGCGGCGACCGTCGCCCGGTTGCCATTCGCCTCGAGATGTTCGAACACGACGCGCTGCCGTGGCGACCGCTTGAACAACGCGTCGCGCTCCATCAACGAGTCCAGCGCCCGCGCGAGGATGACCACGCGCTGCTGCTTCCCCGCTGGAGACGGCGCGGCCGCCGCGGTGAGCTGCACGGGGAGCATGGCGCGCAGCACCACCCCGATCGGGGTGACGTAGTGGCTCGCCATCCACTGCGCCGTGGCGAGCATCGCCGGCCCCACCGCCGGCTCCGCGTCCGGCGTCGAGACAACCCGCTTCCACGAGCGCTCGTCGTCTGGCGCATCGCGCATCCCGAGCGCAATGCCGACCTCGCGCCGGTTCCTGAAAGGCACCACGACGCGTGTGCCCGGCGCGACCTCGCCGCTTCCCTCCGGGGGGAGGTAGGAGAAGGTCTGGAACAGCGGGAGGGCGAGCGCGACGTCCACGACGCGGGGCATGACGCCAAATCTACCGGGGCGGCCGAGGCCCCCTCCCATTCGCTGGCGTCACAGCGGCGCACCCGAGGTTCGCCGAGGATGCCAGCGGCCGATGCCCCCCGCTAGCTTGCGGGCGATGGCTCGCAAACGCTCGAAGATCCCGCTCGCTCGCATGTCCATGCCCGGGGCGTCGCCCCTGCGGCGGGCCATCGACGCCCATGGGTTCGTGCTCCTCTACGACGGCGTCTGCGGGCTCTGCAACGGCTTCGTGCAGTTCATCCTCAAGCGGGATCCGACGGGTCCCATGCGGTTCGCCACGCTCCAGGGCTCGTTCGGGGACGAGGCACGCCGCCTCCTCCCCGAGCTCGCCTCGGTCGATTCCATGGTCCTCCTGTACAGGGAAGGCGCCTGGGTTCGCTCCACCGCAGCGCTGGAAGTCGCGCGTTACCTGGGCGGCGTGTGGCTGATCGCGCTCGCGGCGTACCTGCTGCCGCGCCCGATCCGCGACTGGGTGTACGACCGCGTCGCCGCCATCCGGTACCGGACGTTCGGGAAGTACGACGCCTGCCCGATCCCGCCGCCCGAAAGCCGCAGGCGGTTCCTCGACTGAGGAAGGCCGGCCGATCGGCACTGTTCGCCGATCGACCAACGCGACGCGTTAGAGCGAGGCGACCGCGGCGCTCGCGGACCGTCGACTGAGCACGGCCGCACGCTGTTCGGCGGGTGTGGCCATCCCGGAATCGGCGAGCCACGCGATGAGCGCGTCGGCCAGCTCGAAGCCGGTCTGGAACCGGTCGCCCGTTCCCTTCGCGAGGCACTTCATCACGAGGTGGGACAACGAGCGCGGCACGCGGGAGTCGACCATGTCCGGCGCGACGGCCTGCTCGTGGACCTGCTTGTAGCCCACGCTGTAGCTGTCGGCACCGTCAAACGGAGGAAAGCCGAGGAGCATCTCGTAGAGCATGACGCCGACCGCATAGAGGTCGCTGCGGCCGTCCACCATCTTCCCCATCGCCTGCTCGGGCGACATGTAGTGCGGGGTCCCCATCGCGCGACCGGTGCGCGTGAGCCGCCCGTGGAAGCGCGCGGTGGCGATGCCGAAGTCCGTGAGCTGCGCGTGGCCGTCCTCGTCGAAGAGCACGTTGTCCGGCTTGACGTCGCGATGCACGATGCCGCGGCGGTGCGCGTAGTCGAGCGCAACGGAGACCTGGGCGCAGATCGATGCCGCGATCCCCGGCGTCACGGTCTTGTCGCGCACGAGCATGTCGGCGAGCGATCCACCGGCCATGTAGGGCATGACGAGGTACACGAGATCCCCGAGTTCGGCGAAATCGAGGATCGGGCAGATGTGCGGGTGATACAACTGCGCCGAGGCTTCGGCCTCGCGACGAAAGCGCTCACGCATCTCGCTGTCCTTCGCGAGGTGCTGGTGCAGCACCTTGATCACCAGCGGCCGCTCGAGGTATGCGTGGAGGGCGTAGTAGACGTGTGCCATGCCCCCGCTGCCCATGCGACGCATGACCTGGTAGCGGCCCCCACACGCCTTGCGCAGCGCGGTCGTTTCCGTGTCGGGTTGCTCGATCGGCGCGCCGGACACCTCGGGCAGCTCGCCCTTGCAGCGCGCACAGCTCACGGCGCGCGCCCGGTTCCATGTACCGCAGTCAGGACAGAACATCGGTCAGCTCCCGAACTGCAGGCGGACGAAGTCGTACGCGGGCCACGGGCCACTCTGCTCGATCGTGATCCCCTCGGCGCGTTCCTGCTCGTCGCGCACCGCGTCGGCGAAGGCCGCCCACTTGTCGCGTTCGATGAGGAAGGCCGCCTCGGTGGTGCGCGGCCGTCCATCGGACTCGTCAGGCAGGACCACACTGGCCACGGCGTGCCGCTTGAGGAACTTCATCGACTCGAAGACGGTCGCTTCATACGCCGTGGTGGCCGTCTGCGGCATCGCCGCGAGGAGGAGCCGGGCCGCGTGGCGATCCTGGACGAAGGTGACGCCCTCGCGCAGGGCCACGTAGTGCAGCTCGAGCCAGCGCACCAGCGCTTCGCGTGTCCGGAACACCGTCCCGAACGGGGCCGGCAGGATGCTGCGGTCGCGTTGGGCGGCTTCCACCACGGCGCGATAGTCGGTGATCGCTTGCGTGGACGGGTCGATGCGACGCGCAGGCACGCGCTGGACGAGAGCGACCAGGTCACGCAGGACGACGGTCTCGATCCCATCGGCGCGCGCCACGGTTGTTCCGTCATCCAACACGAGCCCAAACAGGAGCAGCGCCTCGCTGCCCACTGCACCATGACGTCCGCTGCGTGTCCGGATCACGTTGCTCCGCTGTCGCCAATGTCCCGCGGTCCCAGGCCCCCGCACCACCCGTCCCGATGCCCCCCACAGGAGGTATCGGACGGTACCCGTTGGACGACCAACCCCGTGTCCCGCGTCACGCGCGAACGTCGTCGATTGCCGCTGAAATCACAAGGACTTACCGCACGTTCCGGCCGCGTGACGATCCGGGTAACTGCCATGATGGCCCCGCCCTACGCGAGCCCCGCCAGCGCCCGCATGTGAACGACCGCAGCCTGTCCCAGGCGCTCCGGATCGTACCCGCCCTCGAGGGCGCTTACGACCCGCCCGCCGCACCAGGCCGACGCCCGCCCGACCACCGCGCGCGTCAGCTCGTCGACGTGCTCCATCTCGAGGGTGAATCCCCCCAGCGGGTCCCCGCGCAGCGAATCGAAGCCGGCGGAGACCAGGACGAGGTCCGGCTGCCATCCCGCGGTCGCCCGATCGATCGCGCCGAGGAGTGCGCTGACATATCGCTGCGGCGGGAGGCCAGGGGCCATGGGGACGTTGAAGAGCGATCGATGCGGCCCCACCTCGGACGCCTCACCGGTCCCGGGATACCAGGGATACTGGTGCATCGAGACGAACCGGATGCGCGCCTCGTCGCGGACGAGGGCCTCGGTGCCATTCCCGTGGTGCACGTCCCAGTCGACGATCAGCACGCGCTCGGCCAGGGCCCGCGCAAGCGCATAGTGCGCCGCGATCGCGACACTCCCGAACAGGCAGAACCCCATCGCGCGGCTCCGCAGGGCGTGGTGTCCCGGCGGACGCACCGCGCAGAACGACCGGGTCGCCCGACCGTCGAAGGCCATGTCCACGCCGTCGAGCAGTGCACCCGTGGCCGCGCACGCCGCATCCCACGAGCCTTCCGACGCGACGGTATCCGGGTCGAGGCGGCCGCCCCCGGCCGCCGCCAATTGGCGCACTGCGTTGACGTAGGCCGGATCGTGAGCCAGCGCCAATTCGTCCGGGAGCGCGTGCCGCGGTTCATGGTGCAGCAACGCCTGGAACAGCTCCACGTCGTGTTTCAGCGCGCGGGGGATCGCCCGCAGGCGTCCGACGTGCTCGGGGTGGTTCCAGCCGGTGTCGTGGCGTCCACCGTCGGGATGCGAGAGGAAGGCGAGCGTCATGGGACTCCGCGAAGGCGGCGCGAGAGCCAGCCCGTGAGGAACGAGAGGAGCGCCACCGCAAGCAACCATCGATCATCGAGGCGGGCAAGGACCGGGAGCACAGGTGCGGCAGACGGCGCGCCTAACGCGGCGTGCCACGCCGCCCACGGCGCGGGGTCGCCGTCGGATACCCAGGCCCCGGGGCCGCGCGTGACCGACGCCACGAGCCCGGACCACCACGCGGCGTGTGCATCGACGCTGCCCTCCGGTCCCTCCATCCGCCACCGCCAGCTCTCGTCGTAGCCCACGGCAAGGACACGCCCCAACGCCGCGCGCCGAGCCGCCACGACCACATCCGCCCCACGTCTCTCGAGCGCGACGGCCGCTGGATCGGGCCGCAGTCGCCAGGCGCGCAGCCCGCGACGCGGGGTGGCGCTGGCAAGCGCCCCGAGCGTCGGCGGGAGGCTGGGGCCAACGGTTGCGGGACTCAGCGCGGCCACCGCGGGCCCCGAGGCCGCGTCACCCAGCAGGACCAGCCCGCCACCGCTGCGAACAAAGGCGGCGAGCCCGGGCGGGACAGGCGCAGCGCGACCGACAAGCACCACCGCGGCATGCGTCGCCGTGTCGAGACGGGCGGACGCTGTCGTCGTGCGCGCTCCCGTCGGGGCTGCCCCCGCAGTCACGGTGAAGTCGGTCTCGACCTCCCAGCCTTCACCGCGCAACGCCTCGGCGACAAAGCGCCCTTCCCAACTCGCGGCTGCCACCACGCGTACCCGCTGGGGGCTGGCCACGTGCTCGAACGCCGGCGGTGTGGCGACGCCTGACGGCGCGGCGACGCCGAGTCCCGTACCCGGTGCCGCGCGCCCCTCGATGGCATCGTCTGCATCGATGCGCCACAGGTCACCCACGGCGTCGCGCAGACGGCTTCCCTGCGGGGCAAGAACGCGCACGGCGAGCGCCCCATCCGGAGTCCCCGCGGGATCCACCGTCACGGTGAGCGGGCTGATCGCGCGGGACGCACCCCAGCTTACGACGGTCCCGGCACGTCGCAGCGCGCGCACCCAGGCGCGGTCGCGCGCCCCGGCGAGCGAGTCCAGCTCGATGCGCAGCGCCGCCACGGGGCGCCGCGTGGCGGCGCGGAGTGCCCCAGGGAGGTCTCGGGTATGCGCGACGGCAAGCGGCGGCGCGTCCGGCGCCCCCAACGCCATCGCGGCCATCGCCGCGAGTCCCAGCGCGGTGGCACCGCGCTCCAGCCAGCGCCGGCTACCGGGTGAGGGCATACACCACCACGTTGACGGCAAAGCGTGTGTTGTCTATCGCGTAGAAGCGCTTGTTGTCCGGATGGAAGTTCCACTCGGAGCTGTAGTCCTTGTTGCTGTACAGCACCGAGAGCCGGCCCGCGCGCGACGCCCCCTGGAGGTACTCGTGCACCAGGTTGTCGCCCCAGCCATTCAGCTCGTGGCTGGTGTTGGGCGGGCCATCGGGCCACTGGAAATGCACGCGATACAGCGGGTGGTTGGTCGGGAGGCGGGAGAGCGGCCCCGCAACCGCTGCCAGTTCCTCCACGACCGTCTTGTGGAAGATGCCGTCGACGTCGTGGTTGTGGTCGTCGACGAACAGGAAGCCACCGCGATCGAGCCAGGTGCGGAGGCCCGCGCGCTCCTGCGCCGTGAAGCGCACCGGCAGGTGCCCGGTGAGGAAGGCGAACGGGTAGCCCAGGAGTTCGCTCGAGCCTAACGCGACCTGGCGCCCGGCCGGCGTGACCTCGAGGCTGGTGTGCCGCACCACCGCGTCGATCACGTTCGCTGCGACGAGCGGTGCGCTGTCCCAGTCGCCCGACTCGTACTGGAGCGTGACAAAGGTGAACGGACTCATGGCACTGGCCGCCACGAGGTGACGGCACGGTGCGCGCTGGCCGCACCGAGCCGCGCGCGCACCGCCTGGACCGTCTCGGTCACGTCGCGACCACCACGGACCCCGGCGACCAGGGTGTCGATGGCGGCGGCAAGGGCTGGCTCCCCGGCCATCTCCACCCGCAGGACCAGCAGCGAGTCGGTCGCGCGTGCGGCGTCACCGCGCGCGAGGGCCCCAACGATCCGTTGCCAGACAGCCTGGCGCACCGGGGTCAACCGCGGCACGGCCGCCGCGACGAAATCGCTCCCACGCTCCTTGCCCGCCAGGCGCACCCGGGCCAGGTCCACGACCACCGCGCGGGTCGCTCCCCGCAGGTACAACCGCTCGGCGGCCCGCGCCTTCTGGATCGCGGCCAGCGCGGCGTACATGGACGGCAATGCGGCGCGCGGCGCCCCGGACTCGAGTTCGCGCCCCGCGTCCCACATGGCGTTGTACGCCTCGAGCAGCGGACGACTCACCGCGACGACCGGGGTTTCCTCGTGCGTCGCGTCGATCATCGCACCACGCGCACCGGTCGCACGATCGGCCGCCTGCAGCAGCTCGTCAGGCGTCAATGCGCGGCGCACACCGGCTTGCTCGCCATGTTCGTGTCCATCGCCGTGGAAATGCTCGCCACCGGGGTCGTCGCCGAGTCGCGCGAAGATGAGGTCACTCACCTGGCGCCGCAGCCTGGCCTGGTCGCGGCCAATGCGCGCCGACTCGGCCCGCAGGTTGGCCGCGGCGATGGAGCGGGATCGCCTGACGAGTGCCTCCGTGAGGTTGATCAACATGCGTTGACTGATCACCGAGCCGTCGACTTCGGCCGGCGGCGCCGCATCGACGGCCAGCGAATCGGCCTCGCTCGCGCGCGCGATGCGCAGCGCCCGCGTGTCCGACGCCGCGACCTGGCCGCGCCGATCACTCGCGATCGCACGCATGTGGACAACGTCGCCCGGTTGCAGGGCGAGTGGATCGAGCTCCCACGTCACCTCGCGCGACACCCGCGTGGTTGCATCACGGCGCGGTTGGAGTTCCCCACGCTTGAAGGTGAAGCGCTCTCCGTCGCCCGACGTGACGATGTACTCGAACCGCGTGCTGTCGAGACCGATGTCGTCACGAAACACCGCCCGAAGTCCCACGGCCCGCGGGGCGGCGCGCATCACGGTATCCCGTGCGGGAAGCTCGAGTTCGACCTGTGGCAGCGCATCGCGAACCGGGTCCAGGGCGAGCAGGTATGTCGCACTGTCGCGAGCGACGGTCACCAGCGCGGCCACCGTGTCGACCGTGAACGTCGCCACCCAGTCGCCGCCGCGAGCGGTTGCGTCCACCGTACGGGCGCCCACACGGACGTCCGGCGCGGCACCGCGACCTGTGAGCTCCACGCGACTCGCCACCATGGGATGGATCAGTTCGGGTGACTCGAACGACTGCGACGGCATGCCGGTGTATGTCGGGGGCGAGACGCGCACGCTCACCACACCAATCCCGGACGTCCGCCGCGCATCGGTCGGCCGCGACAGGTCGATCCCCGATCCCGATCGAGCGGGCATCAGGACAAGGACCGCGGCACCCGCGAGCGTCACCCCAACGCCATGCAGCAGGGCGCGGAACGCGCGCCGCAACGCCACCTGTTCCACGTGGGAGGCGCGGATCCGATCAGCACTCCCGGTGGAGCCAGCCAGCGTGCCCTGCACCGCGTATTCCAGCGCGGGAAGTTGTTCATCCAGCCACAACGCGACGCGCGACGCGTGGAGTCGGCCAAGCCCTGCACGTCGCGCGCGCCAGGCGGCCACTCCCACTGCCACCAGTCCCGCCAGGACCCACGCCTGCGTCACCGTACCACCCAACCACAGGCCCAGGCACGCCGTGATCGCCCCTGCCCCAATCGCGTAAAGCACCGCGACGCTCACGCTGAGCGCGAGGAGTCGGCGCTGCCAGCGTTGTACGAGTGGGGTCGAGGTCATGACGCACCTCGCTCGCGCCGCCGCCGCCAGCCCCATTCGGCCAGCAGCGCAACCAGCGCCGCGAGCAACCAGGCGCGTCGCGTCGTGCGCGACGGTTCCAGGGTGTCCCGGACCCCGTCCGTCGCGCCTAACGCTGCCAGCCACGCGTCCGCCACCGGCGAGAGGTCGCGCGGCGTGCAGGGTTGCGACAGCACACGCACGACCCGCGCGAGCGAGGGACGAAGCACGTCGTCACCGCGCGCGGGCAAACGCGCCCCCACGTGCCGGACGCACCCGGCCCCATGCCCCTGTTGTCGCGCGGCAACGCTCCCGTCCTCCCACCAGGCCACCGGCGTGCCCTCATTGACCGGGACGGTCCCCCAGGCGCCAATCGCAACCGCATTCCCGGCGAGGAGTGCACGCGCCGGCGCGCTATCCACCGGCGGCTCGAAGATCACGAGCGCGCCGCCCTGCAACGCAAAGGCGCTGTCCGACGCGCTTGCGGGCGCGGTCACGAGGCGCACGTTCCCTTCGTGGGGGTCGGCGAGCTGCGCCGCCGCGCCCAGCGGGGAGTCCGCGGACGGCAACGCGGCAACCGCCTGCGCGGTATCGCTGCGGCGCGCCGACCCTACACGGACAAAGCGTGTTGGCACGCCCGCCGCGCCCACAATCGCCGGGATCGCCTCGCTCCACTCCTCCGCGACGACCGGCGACACCACCACGAGCTCGACATCGCGGACCGCGGCGCGCGCGCGTTGCACGCGCCGAACCACCTCCACCAGCGCCGCATCGAGCGCACCGGCA
>JAEUJK010000440.1 GCA_016794735.1 Gemmatimonadota bacterium
CGCGAAGGCGCTGGGCGCTCCGCCCGCCGACGCACCAACGGCTGGGGCGACGCGCCCGCGGATGCGCGCGCTCGTCGCCGCCGGCCTGCTCGTCGCGTTAGGCGCCGCCGGCTGGCTGGCCAGCACGCAGCTGCGTGGGGCACCGGCCAACGCGGCGCTGACCACCGTGGCCGTCCTCCCCTTCGAGAACCTCAGCCCGGACTCGTCGCAGGCGTATTTCGCGGAAGGGCTCGCCGATGAACTGGTCACGAGCCTCTCGATGGTCCAGGGACTGCGCGTGGCCGCGCGTACCTCCACCTCCGCGCTGCTGCGACAGGGGATGGACCTCAAGGGCATCGCGCAGCAGCTCAACGTGCAGACGGTCCTCGAGGGAAGCTTGCGGGTGAGTGGCACGCGCGTCCGCGTCGCCACGCGGCTGGTGAAGGTGGCGGATGGTTCGTCGATCTGGTCCGAGTCGTACGATCGCGAGGCCACCGACGTGCTGCGCATCCAGGAGGAAGTCGCGACGGCGATCGTCGGCGCGTTGCGCGGGCGGCTCGTGGAAGGCAGCCTGGACGCCGTCGCCAGCGGCACGACCGACCCGGAAGCGTACGACCTGTACCTCCAGGGTCGATCGCTCCGACTGCGGCAATCCGAACAGGGGCTCAACCGGGCCGTGGAGCTTTTCCGCGCGGCGATTGCCCGCTCACCGGAGTTTGCCCGCGCATATGCGGGCCTCGCGGAGAGTCATGCCGTGCAGGGGTTCTATGACTTCCAGCCGCCGCGTGAGGCCTTTCCCGCCGCGCTCTCCGCCGCAACGGAGGCGCTGCGGCTCGACCCGCGCAACGCCTCGGCACAAGCGACGGTTGCCTACGCGTCGTTGTACTACGAATGGGACCTGCCCCGCGCGGAGCGCGAGTTCACCAAGGCGATCGCGATGGACCCGAACTCGCCGATTGCGCACCAGTGGTACGGCAACTTCCTGACCGTTGCCGAGCGGTGGGATGAAGCCGAAGCCGAGTTCCGGACCGCGCTGCGACTCGACCCCACCGCACCAGTGCGCCACGCGGTGCTGGCGTGGGTACAAGCGCATCGGGGTGATGATGCGCGCGCCATCGAGAGCTTCCAGAGGGCCGCGCTGTTCGACTCCAGCTACGCGGCCACCTTCCATTGGGGCGCCATCGCCCTGGAGCAAGCCGGCCGCATCGACGATGCGATCATTGCCTTGCGACGTGCGGTCACGCTGTCGGACGAGGGAGCGAACCTCGTCGCGGCGCTGGCACGCGCGCTCGCCGTTCGCGGCGACCGCGCCGAAGCCGAAGCGCTCCTGCAGAAGGTGCTCGCGGCACGTGTGGTGCCCGCGTACGACGTGGCCAAGGTGTACCTCGAGCTGGGCAATCGCGCGGAGGCGATCCGGTGGCTCGAGCGCGCGTACGAGGCGCGCGCCCATTCCATGGTGTTCCTGCGGATCGACCCGCAGCTCGCCACGTTGCGCGGCGACCCGGCGCTGGTCGCGCTCATCAGCAAGGTGGGGCTGGGCGCCCGGCCGGGCGCCTAACGCGGCAGGCCGATCGGTCCCGGCGCCTCCCCTGGTGGACGCTTGTCCCGCACGGGGTCAGCGCAGGCGCGCGCTCCCTGGTGACCGCGCGCGAATGGCGCG
>JAEUJK010000879.1 GCA_016794735.1 Gemmatimonadota bacterium
GTCGGGCCACGACCGGTCGCGGTGCAACACGACGGCGAGTACAGGGCCGCGGATCCCACGCGGTATCCCTGCGCGTGGGTGTTCGAGAGGCGCCACGTCGCGAAGTGCAGGTGGGACAGGTTCGTCGAACGACGCCCGGAATAGGCGATCACCTGGCCGCGCGTCACCGGGATCGAGCAGACGCCGCCCACACCGGGCCATGCCTGCGTGGTGTCGACCGGTGTGCACTGGTTGCGAATCCACGCCGGGATGCTCTGCACGTGGAAGTACCCCGTCGCGAAGTGTTCATCATAGGTCGGGCTCCCCGCCTGCACGACGTGCTTGACGATGACGATGCCCTGCCGGCCGCAATCCGCCCGTGTGGGGATCGGGATGCCGCGTGGGGGATTGCAGTTGGTGTATTGCCCCCAGAACATCCCGGCCGTGATGATCTCGCCATCGGCGACGGCGAGCAGCGGCGTGCCATTGGGCATGCCGAAATCGTGCGCGTCGTGATCGTTGATGAACGACACCGACTGCCCCCTGAAGTCCGTCACGCCAAACGATCCGTATGGTGGGCGTTCGAAATCGAAGCCGCTGCCGTGGTACCCCGCCGGCAGGTTGGCGTTAGGGGAGTACGGCCAGTCGAACAGCGCCAGACGCCGTGGCGCCACCGTGAAGGTGCACCCGCCCATGTGGGTGCGGGTGTTGTTGGCGGCGGCGAGCGCCTGGTCCAGCGGTGTGCGCCCCGCGCCCTCGAACCACAACGTGAGCGAGGGTCGGCACATCAGGACAACCCGGTTCTGCCCGGCGAGCGAGTACATCCCCGCGCGCATGATCTTGCCCGAGGCTGGTGTCGCACACGGGTCCGCCGTTCCATAGGTGAAGCTCCAGGCGCTCCCCTGCACCGCGTTCTTGTTGCAGTAGTGGCCCATACCACGCGCGAGGAGCCCGGGTCCAACCGTGATGTCCGGGCCGGCGGGCAAGGCCGGGCCGTATGCAGCGCTGGCGTCGGCAACCACGACGGCGCGCGGCGCAACCACATGATCGGCACACGCAGCGGCGACCAGGGCGAACACGAGCGCGGCGGGAAGGTGGTGGTATCTCATGGGGCACATCCGGAAGGAGTCATCCGGGTTGGCGTGGAGACGCGGTCGGATGGGACACCGACCATGCGTGGCCGCTTTGGCCCGCCGTCCACGCCAACTGGGGTGAACACTCACGGAGCCTGCCCCCGATGTACCGCTCGTTGCGATTCGGCCTCTTTGCCCTGTTCGTCGTCGCCTGTTCGTCAGACAAACCCACGGCGCCGGGCGAGACCTGCACCATCCGGGGCCTCTCGCTTGCCCAGACCACCTTCACCATGACCGTCGGGCAGGGGGTGTCCGTGCCTTCGGTCATCGACCAGGCCGGCTGCCGCACACTGCCTGCCGTGGTGTGGAGCACGAGTGATCCCGCGGTGGTGAGTGCGTCGAACGACGGGACCATCACCGCCATCGGCGTGGGCACCGCCACCGTCACCGCACGACTCGACGGGCGCAACGACCAGGCGTCGGCGACCGTGACGGTGCGCGGCCGGGTGATGGGGCTCAGCGTCACGCCGGCCACCGCCACGGTGGAAGTGGGAGGCACGTTGCAGTTAGGGGCCACGTTGTCGGCGGACCCGGGCACCCCGGGGACGTTGCGCTGGGTGTCGAGCGACCCGTCACGCGCGAGCGTCGAGTCCAATGGTCGCGTGACCGGCGTGGCGGCGGGCACGGCGACGATCACCGCGATCGCCGAGGCCGATACGACGCGCCGCGCGAGCGTGGCAGTGACCGTGCGTCCGCGGGTGTTGTCGCTCTCGATGTCGCCAGCGCGCGATACGTTGTTCGTGACGGACACGGTGACCCTGCGCGTGGCACTGCAGGGAGACAGCGGCGTGGTGCGCGACGTGAGCTGGCGTTCGTCGCGTCCCAGCGTGGCCAGTGTGTCTGGCAACGGGTTGGTCACTGCGCTCGCCGCTGGTGAGGTGGAGGTGATCGCGACGTCGGTGGCAGACTCCACGCGTACCGCGCGTGCGATCGTGCTCGTACTGCCGCGGGTGCTCGGGGTGACGGTGAATCCCGAGTCGGCCACCCTCGACGTGGCGGCCACGCGCACGATTGTGGCGACCGTAACGGGCGATTCCGGCATCTCCACGGCGGTGACCTGGCAATCATCGAACCCGGCCGTGGCCACCGTGTCGGCGAGCGGCGTGGTGACCGGAGTCGCGCTGGGAACAACGGTGATCACGGCGCGTTCCGTCGCAGATCCCACGCGCGCGGCGCAGGCCAACGTGCTCGTGCGCGCGCGGGTGCTTTCGGTGAGTGTCTCGCCCACGCAGGTGACGATGCTGGTTGGTGGTTCCAGCACGATCGTCGCCACCGTGAGCGGGGATCCCGGTGTCGCGACCGGCGTCACCTGGTCGTCGGCCAACACGGCGATTGCCACCGTGAGTTCCGTGGGTGTGGTGACCGGGGTGGGTGCCGGCACGACGACCGTGACCGCCTCCTCGGTGGCCGACCCGACGAAGTCGGCGAGTGCCACCGTGACCGTCACCACGCC
>JAEUJK010000502.1 GCA_016794735.1 Gemmatimonadota bacterium
CCCACCACGTCGAACAGGCTCTGGGCGGTGCCGAGGTCCGTGAAGGCGAGGCGTTCGTTGACCGATGCGCTGCGCACGTCGAAGATGCCGCGAATCAGGAGCGCGCGCTCGCGTCCCCGGTCGCTGCGCACCCGCAGGCGCTGGCCGGTGGTGACGCCGAGGTCCGCCGCCAGCGACACGCCGATCAGCACGTCGCCGGGGCCTAACGACGCCGAACCCCGGATCATGCCGCTGGCCAGGTCGATCATCGCGCTTTCCTTGCCCGGTTCGTAGCCGGTGATCGAGACGGCGACGACCTGTTCACCACGCTGGATGAAGCCGGCTCCGGAAACCGAGGCCGCCGACGCCGTGACGCCGGGCAGCCGCTCGATCATCTGCGCCACGTTGCGCCACCCGCTGATCGACGCACGCGGTTCGTTGCCGCGTTGCACGGCGACGAGGGCCCGCACGTCGCCCGGGGTCGGCAACGTACGCGGCTCGCGCGGCAGCGGCTCCAGGCGCACGTGCGCGAGGTTGCCGATCACGTTGTTCGTGAGCGACACGGCGAGGCCATTGATCAGGGCGGCCATGAAGGTGAACACGACAATGCCCACCGCGACGCCGCTGAAGATCAGCAGCGTCTGCAGGCGCCCGCTCCGGATGTACCGGAGGGCGACGGACAGCTCAAAGGGCATCGCTGCTGGTGCGCGGACGAACAGCCAGCCCGGCACGCACGGCACGCGGCGCCAGCGCCACCACATCACCGACCGCGAGTCCCGAGACCACCACGAGTCGCTCCGACGGCCAGTCGATCACCTTCACGGCCTGCCGACGCACGGTGTCGCTGCGCACGAGCATGACAAACGGGTCCGCGCCAAGCCCCGCCACGGCCACGCGCGGGATGGTGATGGCGCCGGGGTGCCGCGCGATCTCGAGGTTCACGTCGACGGAAAGCCCCACGGGGAGGCGCGGCGCAGCGGTCGCAAAGCGCAAGCGAACCGGCACGGCGCCACTAGTCTCACTGACGCGACGCCCGACATAGTCGACGATCGCGTCGTATTCCACGCGTTCCCCCGTGAGTGGCGAAACGCGCGCCTTCAATCCTTCCTTGAGTTCACCCAGGTACTGCTCGTCGACCTCGACCTCGATCTCCGCGCCCGCACCGGTCGCGATCTCGTAGATGACGGTCTGCGGGGTCACGTTCTGCCCCGGGTCCACGGGGCGGGCGAGCACGTAACCGTCGATTGGCGAGCGGAGGGTGTAGTCGCGCAAGCGTGATCGCGACTCGGAGATGAGCGCCTCGAACTGCCGCACGCTCTCGCGCGCGCCGTCGAGCGCAAAGCGGGCCTGCTCGGCGTCGCGCTCCGGGATGCCGCCAGCCGCTACCAACCGTTGGAGCCGGTCCAGTTCCCGCTGGCGTTGGTCCACGTCGACACGCCGCGCGGCGAGTTGCGCCGTGGCCTGCTCGATCGCGGCCTGGGTGACCTGGGCGTCGAGGGTGGCCAGAATGTCCCCTCGACGGACCGCATCACCTTCACGCCGCGTGAGGCTTGTAAGGGTTCCCGGAACCAGGGACTGGACGGTGTTGGCCAGGCGCGGCCGGATCCGGCCGGTGACGGCGAGGAGGCGAACCACATCCTCGGAGCTGACCGTCGCCACATCTATGGAAGGGGGGCGGCTCGTCATCCGGCGATACCCGAAATACAGGGCGGCGCCGAGCGTGGCCAACACGAGGAGCGGGAGAAACCGGCGAAGAAGGCGCATGCACCGTGGTCAGGAGAACAAACAACCCTTGGTTCAACGCCGCGGGAGTTGGAACCGGTTCCAATCCGCGGCTCAGGTTCGTGGCTTGGCCCGTCGCGTTGGTTCGGCCTCCAGCGGGTTGTCTGGCCAGTAGTGTCGGGGATATCGCCCCTTCATTTCCTTCTGGACATCCCGGTACGACGAGCGCCAGAAGCCGGCCAGGTCGCGGGTAACCTGCAGCGGGCGATGGGCCGGGGATAGCAGGTGCAGTGTGATCGCCACGCGTCCGTCGAGCACGCGCGGGCCATCCGAGAGGCCAAACATCTCCTGCATGCGCACGCGCAGGACGGGGGCCGCCGGGTCTTCGTAGTCGATCGGCAGGCGCGATCCGGTCGGCGCGACGTAGTGCGTCGGGGCCAACACGTCGAGCCGGCTGCGTTGCGACCAGTCGAGCAGGTCCAGGAGGAGGGCGCCGAGGTCGAGGGCCGCGAGTTGGGTCGCGTTCCGCACGCCGTCCAGGTGAGGCACCAACCAGCGATCGATGTCGGCCAGGAGGGTGGCGTCGTTGACGGCGGGCCACTCGGGCAGGTGATGGTGCAGGAACGCGAGGCGATGCCGGATGGACAGCGCTCCCTCGCGCCATACGAGGTCGCCTAACGAGGTGGCGACGAGGTGATCGCGCAACACGGCGCGCACCTGTGCGGGGTCGGGTCGCGATTCGGCGTTCTCGCGCAACACGAGTGCGCCGAGCTTCTCGCGCCGCGTGGCCCGCACGGCCTTTGCCGTGTCATCCCACGACACCTCGTCCTCGACGACGAGCTGCGAGGCGAAGTCTGCCCGCACGTCGTCGAGGGTGAGTGGCGCCGCGAGGTAGACACCGGCCTCGGGGACGCGTCCATCGGTTTCGGCGACGACGAGCCAGGGTTCGCGCGCGAGTGCGGGGGAGTCGCGGAAGACCACGCCGCTGCCGTTCCGCATGAGGTGCCGCGTGGAGTTGCCGCGTCGCTGGGCCACGCGATCGGGAAAGGCGAGGGCGACGAGCTGGCCGACGGCTGCATCATCCGTCCAGTCGGCGTCGCGCGGGACTCCCAGCTGTCGTCGCCATGCGCGCGCCGACTCGGCCACGTTGCGTAGCGAGTCCCGACGGACGCGCATCTCGGCGGCCCGCTCGGGGACCCGGTCCCCACGACGCGCGGCACGCACGAGGTCCGCGCGCACGCGCAGGTCGGCATCGTGCGCCGGTCCCTCGCCCTGCAGCACGTCGCGCTCCTCGAGCAACGCGGCCAGGTCGCAGGCCAGCGCCGCCGCCTCGGGGGTGGTGGCGCGGCGCAGCATGTGGGCCAGGCGCGGGTGGGTGCCTAACGTGGCGAGGGCGTGGCCGTGTGCGGTGATGCGACCGTTGGCATCGAGCGCGTCCAGTTGCTGCAGCAGGGCGATCGCCCGGGCGAGGGCTGGTGCCGGCGGCGGGGTGAGCCAGTGGAGCGCCGTTGCGTCGACACCGGCGGCGGCAAGGTCGAGGGCGAGCGGCGCGAGGTCGGCCTCGGTGATTTCGGGTGATGACGCGGAGAGCAACCCGGCATGTTCACCCTCATGCCACAGGCGCCACGCCACACCGGGCCCCTGTCGTCCCGCACGTCCGGCGCGCTGGTCCGCCGATGCGCGCGAGACGCGCACCGTCTCCAGGCGCGTCATCCCCGTGCGCGACGAGAAGCGCGGCACTCGCGACAAGCCGCTGTCCACCACGATGCGGACGCCATCGATCGTCAGGCTCGATTCCGCGATGCTGGTGGCGAGGATCACCTTGCGACGCCCTGCCGGTGATGGCTGCAGCGCCCGGTCCTGCTCTGCGAAGGAGAGGCTCCCCCACAGCGGGTGCAGTTCCGCGTCGACGTGGTCGTCGGCGAGGCGTTGTTGCACGCGGGCGATCTCGGCCTGGCCGGGGAGGAAGGCGAGCACGTCACCGGCCGGGGTCTCGCGCAGGGCGCGCATCACGACCGCGGCCATCGCTGCTTCCAATCGTTGGTCTTCGCGCGGCGGGGCGTAGTGCATCGTGACGGGCCACGACCGGCCCTCGCTCGTGACCACCGGTGCCTCACCCAGCAGGCGCGCGACCGGGCCCGTTGCCAGTGTCGCCGACATGACGAGCAGGCGCAGGTCATCGCGCACCAGGCGCTGGGTGTGCAGGGCGAGCGCGAGTCCAACGTCGGCGTGCAGCGAGCGTTCGTGGAACTCGTCGAAGATGAGGCACCCGATGCCGTC
>JAEUJK010000549.1 GCA_016794735.1 Gemmatimonadota bacterium
CGGTGAGCGTGCACCGGCCAACGCCGACATTCCCGCGGAGGGGCTGGCCGCGATCGACACCGCCGGCCTGATGGCGCATATCCGCGTCCTGGCCCACGACTCGCTCCTCGGGCGCGCCCCGGGGTCGTTAGGCGAGGACCGGACCGTGGCCTACCTCGAGTCCCAGTTCCGCGCGCTGGGGCTTGCGCCGGGCAACCCGGACGGGAGCTACATCCAGAAGGTGCCGCTCGTCGGGATCACGGTGCAGGGCGCCCCGGCGCTGACCTTCAACAAGGGCGGCACGTCGCGCACGCTCACCTGGCGCGACGACTACGTGGCGTGGACCAAGCATGTGGCCGAGCGCGCCTCGCTCGACAACTCGGAACTCGTCTTCGTGGGCTACGGCGTGGAAGCGCCGGAGTTCCAGTGGGATGACATCAAGGGCGCGGACCTGGCCGGCAAGACGCTCGTGATGCTCGTGAACGATCCCCCGCTCGCCGACACCGCACGGTTTGGCGGCGCGCGCATGACCTACTACGGCCGCTGGACCTACAAGTACGAACAGGGGATGAAGCACAAGGCGGCCGGGGTGCTCATCGTCCACGAGACGGAGCCGGCGGGATACCCGTTTGCCGTGGTGCAGGGGAAGACGGCCGAGCAGTTCGACCTCGTCACCCCGGACAAGAACATGGGCCGCAGCAGCGTGGAGGGCTGGATCACGCTGGACCAGGCGAAGGCCCTGTTTGCCATGGCGGGCCAGGACTTCGACGCGTTGAAGGCGAAGGCGGCGACGCCGGAGTTCGCGCCGGTGTCGTTAGGTGTGACCGCCTCCGTGACCCTCACCAACACCCTCCGCACCGTCGACTCTCGCAACGTGGCCGCCCTGCTGCCGGGCACCGACCCGGCGCGCGCCGGCGAGTACCTCATCTACAGTGCCCACTGGGATCACTTCGGGGTTGGCGAGCCGGTGAATGGCGACTCGATCTACAACGGCGCCCTCGACAACGCGACCGGGACGGCCGGGCTGCTCGTGCTCGCCAAGGCCTTCAAGGCGGCGCCGCCTCCGCGCTCGATCCTGTTCCTTTCGGTCACTGCAGAGGAACAGGGACTGCTCGGCTCGGCGTACTACGCCGTCTCACCGCTGTATCCGCTGGCCAAGACGGTGGCCAACATCAACATGGACGGCCTCAACCAGTGGGGACCCACGCGCGACCTCACGGTCATCGGCCTCGGCGCGTCCGAGCTGGACGATTTCGCGTCGACCGCGGCGTCGGCCGCAGGGCGCACGCTGCGGCCGGACCCGGAACCGGAGAAGGGGTACTACTACCGATCGGACCACTTCAACTTCGCGAAGGTCGGCGTCCCGGCGTTTTATGCCGGTGATGGCGTGGACTACATCGGGAAGGACCCGCAATACGGAATGCAGAAGCGTGACGCGTATGTGGCGGACGACTACCACAAGCCGCAGGACGAGATCAAGCCGGACTGGATCATGACCGGTGCCGTGGACGACCTGAAGCTCCTGATGACCATCGGCTATCGGGTGGCGACGGTGGCGCGCTGGCCGGAGTGGCGCCCCGGGAATGAGTTCCGCGCCGCGCGCGAGGCCTCACTCGCGGCGAGCCGGTAGCGAGGTGCGATGACGTCGCGTGGGCCGCACCGTTGCGCCTCCTGTGGAGGCCTGACGCGTGGCGGCCTCGCGAGTTGCCGCGCGGCGTTCGATGAACTCCTGGCGTTCGAGTTCGTGGACCCGGCGGCGTTCGGCCCGGTGCATCACCTGACCGTCGCCTGTTTCTTCCT
>JAEUJK010000572.1 GCA_016794735.1 Gemmatimonadota bacterium
CCACCGCCGAGGTGCGCGAGATCCTCGGCGGTCTCGACCTGCTCCTCAACCTGCGACGCGGCCGCCTCGACGATGCGGAACGTGTATTGGCCGGCCTCGGTTCGACGTCGACGCCGTCGCGCGCCTGGTTTGTGGGGGCCCTGGCCGCCGAGCTGCACGCCCGACGCGGGCGCCTCGATGAGGCCGCGTCGCACCTCGCGCGCGCCATGGACCAGGTGGACGCATGGCGGAGCTCGCTCAACGATCGCCAGCTGCGACAGACCCTCCTCGAGCCGCGGCTGCTCTACGCCGATCCCGACCTGGGGGTCGCGACCGTTATCGCGCGGCTTGCTGCCGGTGGTCGCGCCGCCGAGGCGCTTACCCTCGCGGAACGCCTGCGCGCGCGCGACCTGCTGGACCGACTCGAACGACAGGTCGCCCTGGGCGACCGCCCTCGCACGCGCACCGTCCCCGTCCCCGGGGATCGGGCCGGTCGCGTGCGCGGGCCCGCGCGGATCTCGCCTGCGGAACTCGCCAGCATCCTTCCGGATGAACAGACCGCCATCGTCGAGTTTGTCACGGGCGCGGGCGGCGATCCCACCACCGTGTTTGTGGTGTCTCGTGATGGTGTGCGCAGCCATCAGGTCGCGGGCATCGACTCCCTGTCCACCGACGCCGCCCTGTTCACGCGGCTGGCCGCGGCCGGGGCCACCTCGCCCGCACTGGCGCGCACGTTAGGCACACGACTCCTCGGCGCGGCGCTGGCGGGGCTTCCCGCCGGGATCCAGCGGCTCGTGCTCGTGCCAGACCATGGACTGCACCACCTGCCCTTCGACGCACTCGTCGTTCGCGACGGTGCGCTGCTCGGCGACCGCTTCGTCCTGAGCGTGATGCCGTCGATGGCGGTGGCGCGTACGCTGCGTGCCCTGCCCCCGCGTCCCGCGGGGATCCTCCTCGGCTTTGGCGATCCGGAGCCTCCCTCCCGGGCAACGTTGCGCCAGCATCCTGCGGCGCCCGCTGCGTGGGCTGCCGGCTTGCCTCGCCTGCCGGGGGCCGCGCGCGAGGTGCGTGAGATCGGCGCACTGTTCCGCGGCTCGGTCACGGTCACCGGCACCGGCGCCAGCGAGGCGATGCTCATGACCCGTTCCCTGCGCGATGTCGCGGTGCTTCACCTCGGCACTCACGCGTGGGTGGACGAGAGCCAGCTGGGCGGTTCGGTGCTGGCCTTGTCGCCGGGCGACGCCGAGGACGGACTGGTGCTCGCGGACGACCTGGCGTCGCTGCGCCTGGACGCCGACCTCGTGACGCTGTCGGCGTGCGCGACCGCGCGTGGGGTGGACGTGCAGGCCGAGGGACTCGTGGGACTCACGGTGCCGCTGCTCGAATCCGGCGCACGCGCGGTGCTCGCGACGGCGTGGCGCGTCGACGATGCTGAGACGGCCCGCTTCATGGCCGGATTCTACCGCGAGTTGGCGCGTGGGCTCGCCGTTGGTGACGCCCTGCATCGCACCAAGGCGGCCGCCCGCCGCCGTGGAGCACCCGTCAACGTGTGGAGCGCCTTCACCCTGGTCGGCGACGCGACGATCCGGCCGCATCTCGAGCCGGTGCCTTGAACGCACCGTCGCACGGCCCCCACGTGCACGACCCGCGCACGTGCCTCACTGCACGCGGAACGACTGCACGGGTGCCACGGACGCCGCCCCCTGCGGCAAGGCCGCGCTGACCACCCATTGGTA
>JAEUJK010000582.1 GCA_016794735.1 Gemmatimonadota bacterium
CGGGGACCGCCGCTACGACGCCTACACACGCCGCGAGTACCTGGCGTACCGGCTGTTCAACATCATCACGCCGATGAGTTTCCGCGCGCGCATGGCGACGGGCACCTACGTCGACTCCGCCAGCGGCAAGCCGGTTGCCACACACACCGCGATGTTCATCGAGAACGAGAATGACCTCGCGACGCGCATGGGGGGCAAGGTGCGCGACATGCGCGGCGCCCTGTTCGACGACCTCGAACCCGAGCAGCTGCTGCGCGTGGTGCTCTTCGAGTATCTCATCGGCAACACGGACTTCTCCTTCGCCGCGTTGCACAACACACGCGTGGTGCAGAACCGGCAGGGCACCGTGTACCCGGTGGCCTACGACTTCGACTTCTCGGGACTCGTCGCGGCGCACTACGCCACCCCCGACCCGCGCATGGGGATCCTCAAGGTCACCGAGCGCCGCTTCCGGGGCCCGTGTCGCCCGCTCGACGTCTACCAGGCGGCGGTGCAGCCCTTCGTCGAGAAGAAGGCCGCGATCCTCGGCGAGATCGACCGGGTGCCTGGCGCGACGAAGGAAGACAAGCAGTGGGTCACGGAGTTCCTCGGCGACTTTTTCAAGCGCGTGGAGAAGCCGCAGGATCTCAAGCGGCACATCGTGGACATGTGCGAGACGCGCCCGGGGCTCTAACGATCCATTGACGCGTGCGCCGGGACCGCCCGGCGCACGCGGCCGCCACTCAGTCGCGCTTGAAGACGACCTTGCCGCCCACGATCGTCATGCGGACCTTCGCGTCGCGCAGCTCCGCGGGCGCGAGTTTCGTGAGGTCCTTGTCGATGATCACCAGGTCGGCCAGCTTGCCGACCTCGAGCGTCCCCTTCTCCTGCTCCTCGAAGGACGCGTAGGCGCTGCCGGTCGTGTAGGCGCGCAGCGCCTCTTCCACGGTGATCTTCTGGTCCGGCACCCAGCCGTCCGGGTGCTTCCCGTCCAGCGTGCGACGCGACACCGCCGCATAGATCCCCTCGAGCGGCGTGGCCGGGGCCACGAACCAGTCCGAGCCGAACGCGAGCGTGGCGTTGAGGTCGATCAACGACCGGAAGGCGTACGTGCGTGAGGCACGGTCCGGGCCGATCACTCGGTCGGCCCAGCGCCCGTCGTCGATGGCGTGATACGGCTGCATCGACGCAATCACCCCCAACTCGCCAAAGCGGGCGAGGTCGTCCGGCCCGATGTGCTGCGCATGTTCGATGCGGAACCGGCGATCACGGACCCCGTTCTCGCGCGACACCCGGTCGAAGATCCCCAGCTGGGTGTTGATCGCGCGATCGCCGATCGCGTGCACGGCGATGTGGAGCCCGGCGCTGTCCGCCCCCTTCACGCGTGCGTACAACGTCTCCGGCGGGGTGATGAAGAATCCCTTGTCGGACGGCTTGTCCGTGAAGCCCTCGAACATCGCCGCCGTGTGCGAGCCCAGGGAGCCGTCCACGAACCCCTTGAGCATCCCGATGCGCAGCCAGGCGTCGCCGCGTCCCGAAGCGGCCACCGTGTCTCGCAGGGCCTCCCACTCACTCAGCGGCACCGCGGCGTAGATGCGCGTGATCAGGCGTCCCGCGGCATGCGCGCGACGGAAGATCCCCAGTTCACGCCACGCCCCGCCGGGCCCGAGCGCACCCATGTGATGGACACTCGTGACGCCGTTCGACGCGACGTACTTCATGGCCGCATCGAGGGCGCGGTCCTCCACTTCGGGAGGCGGTGCCGACATCGTGCGCGAGATCAGCTCCGCGGCGTTGTCCTTGAGGACCCCCGTGGGCTCCCCATTGGCGTGCTTCACGATCTCGCCACCCGCCGGTGTCGGCGTGGTCCGCGTCACCTGGCCCGAGGCGAGGGCCAGCGAGTTGGCGAGCGACATGTGGCCGTCCAGCCGGTTGACGAACACCGGGTTGTTCGGCGTGACACTGTCGATCCATTCCTTCGTTGGCAGCTCGCCGCCCCACAACGTGTGATCCCAGTCGCCG
>JAEUJK010000594.1 GCA_016794735.1 Gemmatimonadota bacterium
CGGCGACTGGAACAGATCGGCGGCGTGGCCAGCGTGGCGGTGGTCGGCGCCCCGGAAGACGAGATCCGCGTCGAGGCCGATCCGGCCCGGCTGCGCGCCCTCGGCCTGACCCCCAACGACCTCTCGACCGCGATTCGCAGCGCGAACCCCACCGGTGCGAGCGGCACGATCCGCCGCGGACAGTTCCGGTTTGCGGTACGTACGCTCACCGAGTTCCGGACGCCTGACGAGATCCTGGAAGTCCCGATCGGACCGGTGGGTGGCGGCATTCGCGTGAAGGACGTCGCGAAGATCTCCGTGACGACGGCGGATCCGAAGACCCTCACGCGGCTGGACGGCAAGCGTGCGGTCGGGCTCGTGGTCTACAAGGACGCGGGCGCCAACACGGTGGCCGTCACGCGCGACCTGCGCGCGACGATCGACGCGCTGGGCAAGGAGTTTCCCGCGGTGACGCTGACGATGGTCGCCGCACAGGCCGACTTCGTCGTCGACGCGCTCTCGAACCTCGGGCAGGAGATCATCGTCGGCGGCGTGATGTCGCTGCTGCTCATCCTGATCTTCCTGCGCAACTGGCGCATGAGCCTGGCGATCGGGATCATGCTCCCGCTCTCGATCCTGGTGGCGCTCGTCCTGCTGCAGCAGATGGACGTGACGGTGAACGTCCTCTCGCTCGGCGGGCTCGCGTTAGGTGTCGGGTTGCTCGTCGACAATGCCATTGTGGTGGCCGAGGCGTCGGCCCGGCGGCACGAGGAAGGGGTCCCGCTGGTGCGGGCAACGATCGAGGCGACCGAAGAAGTGACGGGGCCGCTCGTGGCGGGGACGCTGACGACGCTGCTGGTCTTCGGGCCGATCATCTTCGTGCGGGGGCTCGCGGCGGCGTTGTTCCGGGACTTGTCGCTCTCCGTGGTGACGACCGTGGGCGCGTCGCTGATCCTGGCGCTCACGCTGATGCCGGTGCTGATCGCGGGGCGACGGAAGCGGCAGGTGGGTGGCGAGACGGAAAGTGAGACAGCAGACGGCAGACGGCAGACGGCAGGCGAAACGGAAAAGGAGACGGCTAACGGCGCGCGCGGAGGGGTCCTCACGGCTTGGGGCGACGCGTTCACGCATCTATACGAACGCGGGATGCGATGGTCGCTCGCCAATCCGCCCCTCGTCTTCGGTATCACCATCCTGGGGACCGCCTTCACCGTCTGGGTGACGATGCAGCTGCCGCGCGAGATCCTGCCGGCGGTGAACGAACGTGTGGCGGTTGCGCAGCTGCATCTCGCGGAAGGCACAGCCATCGAGGAGACGGCGCGTCAGGTCGGGCGACTGGAGGAAGCGGCGCGCGCTGTTGGCAGCCGCGGGATCTACAGTCGTGTCGGCACGGCCACCGACGAGGAAGTGCTTGCCGGCGCGGATCCGGGGTCGTCTGCCACCGCGCAACTCCTGGTGCCGGTCCCCGAAGGGACGAACGCGACGACCTTTGCCGATCGGCTCCGTGCTGGCGTGCCGGACCTGTCGAAGGGCGCACTAGCGATCGACCTCGCCGGCCAGAGCGAGTTTGGGTCCCTCATCGGCCGCGAAGGCCGGACGGTGCGCGTGGAAGTCTCGGCCCGCACCCTGGACGAGGCGTCGCGTTGGGCAGACTCGGTGCG
>JAEUJK010000619.1 GCA_016794735.1 Gemmatimonadota bacterium
AGCCCGTTGGTGTCGCGGCGGAGTTCATTCACGACCCACTGGGCCGGTGGCGCCTGGTCGTAACACCGGCACGACAGGTAGATGTTCTTGTCGTCGTAGGTGATCCAGATGTCGCTCTTCTCGGTGGCGGGCTCCCCATAGTCGGGCGCCACCTGGATGAGGCCGCCGAACGGCTGCTCGCGGGCGTACACCTCGTCATCGAGCACGCCGTCCACCCGCAGCGGTGTGTTGAGCTTGATGGCGCGCACCGTGGCCTGGCCGGACGCGTCGCGGGTGATGACCTCCGGGCTGACCGGGGTCGGCGGTCGGCTCCCTTGGGCTGCCTGCTGCCCGCGCCCGGTGATGGGAGTGGCGCTGACGATGGCGCCAACCAGGCACGCGAGTGATGCTCGGATGCGAAAGGGCACGTTCACACGAAACGAGGGATGGCCGGCCGGTGCGCCGATGACCGCGCGTCGGCCACGGGGCAGAAACTAGCGGGTGCATTCCGGGTCGGTGTGGCGCGAACGGGCAGGGCCGGGGGCGATTGCCGGTGGTGGGCGGCGTCGGATCGGCGGTTCGTCCATCGGTGAGGCGCTGCAGCACCGGGAGTTCGCGGTCGTTGCGGCGTCGCGACGTCGGTCGGGTCGTGTTCCGACATTGTGTCCGCTGCGGCCGCTCCGAAGCGGGAAAAGCCTGCCGCATGTCGATGCCTCGCGCGTCAGATCGACCGAGTGCTTCGCGTGCGGGGTTTCCCGACGTGAGGTGGAACGCGGCTTGCTTGTATTGGCGCGCACACATCGTTGCCCTCGAAAAGGTGGCCACGCGCCCAACGCTGGCTGCAATGCACCGCTTGTCATTCGCGACAAGACGTGCTGCCGAAAGGGATCCTTCCGGACCACTTCCAGGAGTTCCCCGCATGATCCGTCGGACCGTATCCTCGCTGGCATCCGCGACCGCGCTCGCGGTCCTCGCCGCCTGCGGCGAGGTGCCCAGCACCGCTCCCCTGCTGATGCCCGAGGCATCGTTAGGCCGCATCCCCGCCAACCCGGGCCCCAACGCCGGCGTCGCCGACATCGAGTTCTTCGAGGTCTGCAAGTACTACCGCGGCGGCACGGGTCCGGCGGTCAACGTTACGGTGTCCGTCACCGGCGCCTCCGCGCCGCAGACCTTCAGCATCACGCTCGCGGATGGCCAGTGCCAGGACGTGTGGCTGCACGGCACGACGGCGGATGTCGTCACCGTCACCGAGCAGGTCCCGGCGGGGTACACCGCCTCGTACGTCCGTGAAGTGAAGACGCGCACGACCTACACCGTGGATCCCGAAGTGGCCGGCAACTCGGCGAGCGGCAACGTGAGCGGCAACCCGGGCGAAGGCACCGTGGTCAAGCTGTACAACACGTACAACCCGCCCTCGGGCCGCATTGGCGATTTCGTCTGGGTCGACACCAACCGCAACGGGGTCCAGGATCCGGGTGAGCCGGGCATCGCGGGCGTGACCGTCACCCTGTCGGGTGCTGCGAACGCGACCACCACAACCGACGCCAGCGGCGGCTACCTCTTCACCGGGCTTTCGGCCGGCAACTACACCGTCACGGTCGGCGCGGGGATTCCGGCCGGCTACCTCCCGACGGTGAGCAACGTTGGCGCCCCAACGCTGGACAGCAACGGCAGTCCGGCGGCCGTGGTGCTCGCGACGAACAGCAGCGTCGACCTGACCATCGACTTCGGCTACGTCACGGCCCCCAAGCAGGATGACGAATGCAAGAAGGACCGTGACCACAAGGGCGGTTACCGCGGTTGGGGTGGCAAGGACCACGACGACGACTGCGACGATGATGACGATGATGAGGAGGACGACGACAAGGACAAGGACCGCTGCAAGAAGAACCACCGTCACGACAAGGATTGCGACAAGGACAAGGACCGTGACGACAAGTGGCGCAAGGACGACAAGGACTGGAAGGACGGCAAGGGTGGCAAGGGCGGCTACAATGGTGGCCACTCGCGCTAAGCGGCTCCGCAGCGTGTGACCAACCACGCGTGAG
>JAEUJK010000623.1 GCA_016794735.1 Gemmatimonadota bacterium
CCCGAGCCGTCGACCGAGGGCCACCGAGAAGATGCAAACGTTCACCGAGTGGGTGAACGTGTATTCGTCGTAGTCGCGAATCGTGGTGAGGCCGAGCAGCGACGTTTCCTCGTTGAGGATCTGGTCGACGATCGACTGCACGACGCGCTTGATCTTCTTGATGCTCGTCGCCTGCCCCATCCGCACCGAGTTGATGACCTCCTTGGTCACCGCGACGGATTGCGCATAGGTGCGCTTGGCGGCCTCCTTCGCGCGTTGCTGGAAGTCATCGTCCTGCGGCACTTCCTGCGGCGGGCCCAGGTCGAACACCGTCACGCCCGCACCCGACAATCGCTCGAGCCAGTCGGCGACCGGAAGGTCCTCCCCGGCCTTGGCCTGCGCCATCAATTGCGACAGGAAGACGAGCCAGTCGCGCGCCGTCGGCGTGGTCGTCGCCCGGAACGAGCCGAGTCCACACGCCCGCAGCGTGGAGAGGATCTGGCTGAACGCGGCGTAGTTGTCGAGGTCGAGGCGGAGTCGCGTCGCGTTCACGAAGATGAATTCCGCCGAGGCGCGGAACTCCAGCTCCTGTTCACGCGAAAGGATTTCGCCCGCCGCAGCGGCGAGGTCGTCCAGCGCCTTGGTCACCGCCTCGTTCTCGGGCGGGTAGAGCCGGATCACGCGCATCGCGCCATGGACGGCGACGACCAGGTGGCGCCCGGCCTTGCGGAGGAATCCGTCCCCGGTGAAGTCGGCGAGCGAACCGCCGGGCGGTGTGAGACGCGGACCCGTCATGCCGGACCCGGGCGCAGCCCGCGGTTGACGGCATTGCGCACCAGGACCTCCTTGTCGTTCCCCGCCTTGAGCAACACGGCCCGCGCCGGTTCGCTGGCGATCCTGCCTAACGCCATCGCCGCACAGGCGCGCAGCTCGGGATCCCCGCGCTTCCCGAACAACCCGCGGCCATTCAGGATCCCGTCGAGCATCGAGATGCCGGCGTCGCCACACATCGCGCCGTACGCCTCGAAGACGGCCATCTTCTCGGTGAGGTCGGCGCCGTTGATCTTCTGGTCCTTGATGAGGGACTCCAGGCGATTGAGGGCCGGGCGATGGGTGCGCGCAGCGAAGGCGCGCACAGACGCGACCCGCACGTCGCGCGATGGGTCATCCAGGGTGCGCTCCAGCGCCTGCAATGAACCCGGGCTCCCGATCTCCGCGAGTGCCTGCACGACCACCAGCCGCACCTCGGCTTCGGTGGACTGCAACATGCGCCCGAGCGCAGGCACCGCCGCCGGAGCACGCATCGCGCCGGAACGACGCACCGCCTCGAGCGAGATCTCCTTCTCCGTCGAGCCGATGAGCTTGATCAACTCGTTCGTGTTCGCGGCGGCGAGTCGCGCGGCCGCAGTCTCCATCTGCGCGCGCACGCGGGCGTTCTGGACGCGTCCCAGCCACTGGAAGATCGTCCCCAGCGCCTGCACGCGGAGTTGCTCGAACAGGTCGTTGAGCTCCTGCTGGCCCACCGTGTCGACGCGTTCGTCGATCGACTGCAGGAGCTGTGTCAGCGCCTCGGGTTCACTGAGGCGGTCCGCGAGCAGCAGGAGCCGCGTGCGTTGCGCATCCTCGATGGCGCGCGCGCGATCCGCCGTGACGGTCACCTCGCGCAGCAGGCTCGCCACCGCGCCGAGCTGCCCCGTGGTGAGCAGGTTCACGAGGAGGATATCGAGGACGCCCGCGATCTCTTCACGAACGGTCGGGTCGACCTGCTGTTCATACGTATCGAGCAATGCCGCCACGACGTTCGTGCGCAACTCGAGCGAGTACTCGCGCTGGATCGCGGTGCGGAGATACTCGATCTCCTTCTCCTCGAGGAAGTAGAGCGTCGTGTTGAAGTCGTCGAGCGAGACGACGCCCGGCGGCATCACTTCCTCGGTCGCGGGCTCGCGGATCTGGCTCGGGTCGACGAGCCGTTCCATGCGCGACGCGTCGGTGGGATCGAGCGGCTCCGCTCCATCCACCGTCATGTCGACGTAGCGGTAGCGGATGAAGTTGAACTCGCGCTCCCACAGCAGGGTCAGGAGGTCGTCTTCCTCGTGGAGGGCCTTCCGGACCCGGGTGATCACATCGATGAAGCCGACGAGTTCCTGGGCTTCGACATCCTTGAGGAAGCGGAGTTCGCGCAGCCCATCCTTGTAGAGGACCCAGGGCAAGGCGTCGGTGGTCTTGTCGGGCTCATTCAGGACGACGTGACCGGACCAGCGCAGCTGCGTGTCGGACACCTCGAGGGTCAGCTCAGCCGTGTGCTCCCAGATGGGGAGGAACGCCGCGCGGGCCCCGTCCACGGCCTTCAGGTAGGTCGGATTGTTGTGGAGGTAGAGCTGATGCGCTCGGACGGCCCGACCGAACGCGCGCAGCATTTCCTCCACGAGTGCCGGAGGAAAGGGCGGTCCGTCCAGGGCTTCTGCGTCGGCACCTCGGGGCGGCGCGGCGTGGCCAGTCACGCGCGCAAAATACATGATTCACAACGACATGCTACATGCTACGGGTCGCCGATCGCTCGCCGCCCGCATCACACAAACGCGCGCGACCGCGATTGGGTGGTCACTTGCGCTTCGGTTCCTGTTCGGCTAGGCTTTCGGATGTTGTTCGGTAATGACCTGGTCGTGCCGCCCCTGGTAGCTGTCCCCAAGTCCGGAGCTTTCATGCCGCTCACCAAGCGTCAACGCGAGATCCTCACCTTCCTCGAGACCTATTCGGCGCGCCATGGCTATGCGCCGAGTTTCGAGGAAATCGCCGAGGAGTTCAGCTACAACTCCCTCGCCACCGTCCACGAGCACCTCTCGAACCTGGAGCGGAAGGGCTACATCCGGCGGAGCTACAATGAGAGCCGCTCGATCGAGGTCCTCCCTTCCGAGGTCTTTGCCCGCGCCGTCGACCTCCCGCTGCTGGGCCTGGTCGCCGCCGGTCACCCCATCGAGGCGCTCAGCGCTCCCGAGACGATCGCGGTCCCCGAGGAACTCACCGGCCGCGGCGGCAACCATTACGTGCTGAAGGTCCGGGGCATGTCGATGGTGGACGAGCAGATCCGGGACGGCGACTTCGTGGTCGTCAACGGACGCACGTCGGCGGACAACGGCGAAATGGTCATCGCGCTCATCCAGGGCACCTCGGCCACCGTCAAGCGCATGTACCGCGAGCGGGACGGACGTGTGCGCCTGCAGCCCGCCAACGACACGATGGCCCCGATCTACGTCCATGAGAACGACATCGCCATCCAGGGCGTCGTCGTTGGGGTGATCCGGCGGTACTGAGCCGCCTCAGGGTTCCCGAAGCGTCACCAGGAGGCGCTTCGGGAGGTCGTTCCGCGATGCGATGATCGAGATCACGAGGCCGAGCAACGACACCCGCTCGACGTCCTCCTCGATGAACACGCCACGCTTGGCCCGGTTCGTGAGGTTCACGACACCGATCAGCTCCGAGCGATAGACCAGCGGGAACGAGATGAACGACCCGGTCGTGAGATACTGGTCGCGAAGGAGCGGATGCTCCTGCAGCTCCGCCGCATCCTGCACGAGGAGCGGCTCGCGCGACACCGCCACGATTCCCGCCACCCCCTTCCCGAACGGGATGCGCGCGCCCGCGCGGATGTTCGGGGCGAGTCCGCGGGCGGCGGCGAGATACAGCACCTCCGGCTCCGGCGCCTGCAGCATCAACGAGCAACGCTGCGCCTGCATGTCGTCGCCGACCAGGGCGAGGAGCCCATCGACCAGGGCGCGCGGATCGGTCGCCGTGTTGTCGAGGCGCAGCGCCCGCTCGATCAGGTAGAGGGTGCGGACCTTCTGTCGCAGCGCCTCGTGCCGTCGGTGCAACTCCACGTGCGCCTGCTCGAGCTGAGACACCGCTTCGGTGAGCTGGTGCTCGAGCGACGCAGCCTTCCGCGCCGCCTGCCGTGCGGTTTCATGCCCCGACGCAGCCTCGCGCTCGAGGTGGACGAGTCGCTCGGCGTCTGCGGCGTTGGCCTGGTGGGCGGCCCCACGGGCGCGCCCGAGTTCGGTCTCGAGGCCGGAGAGCTTCTTGAGGTACTCCCCGTGGACACGCTGGGTGACGTCCTCGAGGGTCTGGACCGCCTCGTCGCGCGCCTCGCGCTCCTGGAAGCGGAGGTACGCCAGGTCGAACAGGGCGGCCGACGGGGCGACGCGTTCCGAGGTACGGGTGCCGAACATCCGCCGCTGCTCGTAGAGCGCGAGCACGCCGGAGAGCTGGCCATCGGTAAGGAGCCCGCGAAGCGACAGGGTACCCCCGTCCGCGAACGCCGTCATGCCGAGGAGGCGCGCGTACTCCGCGGACTTGTCGCCGAGGTCCACGAACTGGCCGCCGTTGGCGAGCATCGCCCGGACGGCCGGCGGCAGGTGGTCGATGGTGGTGTCGACCCGGGCGGTGGTCACCTTGCCACCCGTGGGCGTTAGGCGATCGCGCAGGATGCTCCGGCGCCCGTCATATCGCAGCAGCCCGAGCACCGCCGTGCGATCGGCCTCCACGACGGATTCGCCAAGCGCCACCAGCGCCGCATCCAGGTCGGGAGCGACGCTCAGCGCGTGGGCGAGGGATGGAAGGCTGCGCGTGGACATGCGGAGTCTGGTGCGGACTTACTCGCGCCTGAGCGTCGCGCCCGCGCGTGACGGGTGCAATGTGGACGTGCAGAGTGAACGAAGTCAATCGCGCGTGTGCGCCGCCGCAATTTGCTTGACTTGAAGGGTGCTGGAACTAGCTTTCGCGCCGTGTCGGTGCGCACCGTGCAGCTCGTGCTGCACTACGACGGATCCGCGTTCTCCGGCTGGCAAATCCAGCCTCAGCGGCGAACCGTGCAAGGTGAGCTGGAGCGCGTGCTCGCCGAGCTGTGTGGGGAGCGAATTGTGGCACAGGGTGCCGGACGGACCGATGCGGGCGTGCACGCGCGCGGGCAGGCGGTCGGTGTTCGGGTACCCTTGCGATGGCAGGCGCAGGGGTTGCGCCGTGCGGTGAATGCCCTGCTCCCCGATGATGTGTGGGTCGCGGCGGCGCATGAGATGCGTCCCGAGTTCCACGCGCGCCACAGTGCCTCCAGTCGACGCTATCGCTACGCCATCGGCACCGACGACGGTGCCCGTTCGCCATTCCGGCGCCGCTGGGAATGGTTTGTCTCGCGCCCAGTGGACGTCGATGTCCTCGACGAGCTGTCGCGCATGACCCTGGGCACGCATCACTTTCACGCCTTTGCCGTGCGTGGGACGGCCCCCGCCGACGACGACCACGCCTGTCACGTGACCCTGGCCAGGTGGGAACGGGGCGACGCCCGGCTCGCCTTCCACGTCGAGGCCAATCGCTTCCTGCACCACATGGTCCGGTTCCTGGTCGGTACGATGGTCGACATCGCCTCGGGGCGTCGCCCGGCCGGGGACTTCGAACGGCTCCTCACGTCCCCGACCAACGACGAGGTCTCGGCCCCCGCCCCAGCGCACGCGCTGACGCTCGAGGCAGTGTCCTACCCGGCCGCCCTCTACATTGCATGATCCCGATTCGCCGCACGTGCGCCCTCGTATGAAGGACTTCCTCGCCTCCGTCGCCCTCGCCATGGGCGCTGCCTGTGAAGGAACGGCCAGCGCCGATCGTGTTCCGCAGCAGCGTCCGGACACCCTGCCGCGCGCGGCCGTCACCGAGCAGGTGAGTGCGTCGCGTCGCACGGCGATCACGGAAGCGGTCACGCGGATCGCCCCGGCCGTGGTCACCGTGCAGACAGAGACGGTGGAACGGGTCCCGGTCGACGTGTTCGAGCAGTTCTTTGGCGGGCGTTCCGGCCAGCAGACCCAGTCGGGGATCGGCAGCGGGTTCATCATCCGGCCGGATGGCGTCATTGTCACGAACGAACACGTGATCAGTGGCGCGTCGAAGATCTCGGTGATGCTGCGCGACGGCACCACCTACCCGGCGCGCCTGCTTGGTGCCGATGAGACGAACGACCTCGCGGTGATCAAGGTCGAGGCGAAGAACCTCCCCATCGCGCAGCTCGGCAACTCGGAGCAGCTCATCGTTGGCGAATGGGCCATCGCGATCGGGAATCCGTTCGGCTTTGTCCTCGGGAACACCGAACCCGCGGTGACGACCGGCGTCATCAGCGCGACGGGCCGCAACCTGCTCGGGCGGAGTGAGGGCAACGGCGTCTACCTCGGGATGATCCAGACCGACGCGTCGATCAACCCGGGGAACTCCGGCGGCCCGCTCGTCAATGCCAATGGCGAAGTCATCGGGGTGAACTCGTCGATCTACACGCCGAGTGGCGGATCGATCGGCCTCGGGTTCGCCATACCGATCAACCGGGCACGACGCATCGTCGACGACCTGCTCGAACATGGCAAGGTGCGGCGCCCCTGGCTCGGCGAGAAGCTGCTCACCCCGCGGGGCAACAACCCGCGAGACGTGGTCACGGCGGGCGTCGTGTTGCAGAGCGTGGTGCCTGGTTCCCCCGCGGCACGCGCCGGCCTCGAGGCGGGCGACGAGATCGTCGCCGTGCGAGGCAAGCGCGTCCGGAACATCTTCGAGTGGGAGGCCGAGCGTCTCGACATGCGCGTTGGCGAGACGGTGACCCTCACGATTCGTAGCGGCAGCCGTGAGCGACAGGTGACGGTGACCGCCGCCGACCTGCCCGAGGTCAGTGCCCCACGCGTCACGGTCCTGCGTGAACTCCAGTTGACCACATTGACGCCGCAGATCCGCGCCGAGCGCGGGTATCGCAGCGCGCAGGGGGCGGTGGTTGTGGAGGTGAGCGATCGCGTCCGCGACGAGATCGGCATCCAACAAGGCGACCTGATCGTGCAGATCAACCGGTCCGCGATCGCTTCGGCGTCCGACGTGTCTCGAGCATTCGAGACGTACGGCGGCCGACAGGTGATTCGCATGGCATTCGAACGCAACGGATTCATGTACTATCGCGATTTCGAGGTTCGTCGGTGACCCACGGAACCGACTCCTACTCTTCTCCGCTGTCGCAGCGCTACGCGTCGGCGGCCATGCTGGCGTTGTGGTCACCCCAGCGTCGGCATGGCTTGTGGCGTCGTCTCTGGCTTGCGTTGGCAGAGTCGCAGCAGGCGCTTGGCGTGGACATTCCGCACGCCGCGCTGGACCAGATGCGCGAGCACCTGGACGACATCGACTTCGAGGCGGTGGCGGCGTACGAGAAGCGCTTCCGTCACGACGTGATGGCGCACATCCACGCCTTCGGTGACGTGGCCCCCGCGGCGCGCGGCTTCATTCACTATGGCGCGACCTCGTGTTACGTCACCGACAACGCGGAACTCGCGCTCATGCGCGAGGGACTCGGCCTGCTGCGCGGCAAGGTGCTGCAGGTCCTCTCCCAGTTGCGGGGATTCGCCGAAACGTGGCGTGCGCAACCGACCCTCGGGTACACGCACCTGCAGCCGGCGCAGCTCACCACGGTGGGCAAGCGCGCCACCTTGTGGATGCAGGACTTCCTGCTCGACCTGAGTGACCTCGACCATCGGCTCGCGGGGCTTCCCTTCCGCGGCGTGAAGGGGACCACCGGGACGCAGGCGTCGTTCCTCCAGATCTTCGATGGCGACCACGCGAAGGTGCGTGAACTCGATCGACGCGTGAGCGCGGCCTTCGGCTTCGCGCGACCGATGCCGGTCACGGGTCAGACTTACTCGCGCAAGGTTGATGCACAGGTCCTCGGCGTCGTCGCCGGGATAGCGGCCAGTGCCGGCAAGCTGGCCTCCGACCTGCGCATGCTGCAGGCATTTGGGGAGATCGAGGAGCCGTTCGAGAAGGAACAGGTGGGTTCCTCGGCCATGGCCTACAAGCGCAACCCGATGCGCAGCGAGCGCGTGAACTCGCTGGCGCGATTCGTGGCCTCGCTCGAGGTCAACGCCAACCAGACGCATGCGGTGCAGTACTTCGAGCGCACGCTCGATGACTCCGCCAACCGGCGGCTGGTGATTCCGGAGATGTTCCTGGCCACCGACGCGATCATGGTCCTGCTGGTGAACATCACGTCCGGGCTCGAGGTGCACCGGGCGCGTATCGAGGCCCGCGTGCGAGAGGAACTGCCGTTCATGGCAACGGAGGAACTCATCGTTCGGGCCGTGCGCGCTGGCATGAGTCGCCAGGACGCGCACGAGGTGATCCGGCGCCACTCCATTGCCGCCGCACGCGCCATGAAGGATGAAGGGCTCCCGAACGACATGCTCGAACGGCTTGCCGCCGACGACGCCTTCCCGGTACCCGTGGACGAATTGCAGACAGCCCTCGACCCGACCCGATACACCGGGCGCGCGCCGCAACAGGTCGACGACTTCCTCGCGGAAGAGGTGGCACCCGTGCTTGCCGGGGCCTCGCTGAACACCTCGCACGACGAGGTGCGCGTATGACCGTCGCGACCACGGCCCTGCCCTTGCCCCTCGTGCGCCGCGGGAAGGTGCGTGACGTCTATGCAGTGGATGACGATCGACTCCTGCTCGTCGCGACCGATCGGGTCTCGGCGTTCGATGTCGTGATGGCGGAAGCGGTGCCCCACAAGGGCGCAGTGCTCACGCAGCTCACCGCATGGTGGTTGCGCCAGCTGGAAGGCACGGTCGCCCATCACATGCTGAGTGCGGACGCCGCCGAGATCATCCGCGAGGTTCCTGCGCTGGCGCCCCATGCGGCATTGCTCGCGGGTCGGGCGATGTTGTGCGTGCGGACCGAGGTGTACCCGATCGAGTGCGTCATGCGTGGCTACCTGAGCGGCTCCGCATGGAAGGAGTACCGACAGCACGGCACACTCGCCGGTGAACCGCTGCCAGCGGGCCTCCGGGAGAGTGATCGACTGGAGCCCGCGATCTTCTCGCCGGCCACCAAGGCGGAAACCGGTCACGACGAGAACATCACGCGCGACCAGGTGCGTGCCGTGGTGGGTGATGCCGCAGCGGCGACCCTCGAACGTCTCGCGCGCGAGGTCTACGCCTTCGGGTGCCGCGCCGCCGAGCCGCGCGGGATCATCCTGGCCGATACCAAGTTCGAGTTCGGCCAGCGCGACGGGAAAGTCATCCTCATCGATGAGGTGATGACCCCGGACAGCTCGCGATTCTGGCCGGCAGATTCCTACGCCCCCGGTCGCGGCCAGCCCAGCTTCGACAAGCAGCCGCTGCGCGACTATCTCGACGCCGAGCGTGCCGCTGGTCGGTGGAACGGTGAGGCCCCTCCGCCCCCGCTCCCCGCGGAGGTGGTGCGCGCCACCAGTGAACGTTACCTCGATGCCTTCCGGCGCCTGACGGGCCGGCCCCTCGACACGAGCCGCGACGCATGAGCATTGCACGGGAAGGGCTGGTCTTCATCTACATCGCCGCCGCCATTACCGCGGCGACCTACGCGGCCGCAGCAGGTCGCCGCTCCTGGCCGGTCTGGATCCTGGCCTTTGTCTTCACGCTGCTCACCCTGTGGGTCATCTACTTCTTCCGTGACCCGGAGCGCACCGGCCCCCGCGGGGACGACCTGGTGATTGCCCCGGCGGACGGACGGGTGATCCAGGTGAGCGAGGTGGACGAACCGGCGTTCCTCCACGGCCGCGCGATCCGCGTCAGCATCTTCATGAACGTGTTCAACGTGCACGTGAACCGATACCCGATCTCGGGGACGGTGCGTTATGTGCACTACAACCCGGGCAAGTTCCTCAACGCGGCCGTCGACAAGGCGTCGCTCGAGAACGAGCAGATGTCGGTGGGGATCGAACATCCGCGTGGTCGCCTGCTGGTGCGGCAGATCGCGGGGCTCATCGCCCGGCGCATCGTGACGTATTCCCGTGAGGGTGATTCGGTCGAGCAGGCCGAGAAGCTCGGCTTGATCCGGTTTGGCTCCCGCGTGGATGTCTTCCTGCCACCGGGTACCGAGATCGCCGTGAAGGTGGGTGAACACACCGTGGCTGGCACGACCGTCGTCGCGCGACTGCGAGGTCCCGGATGAGACGCCCTCCCCCGCTACGCCGCACCGTCGTCTTGCTCCCCAACGGGTTCACCCTCGCGAACCTCTTCCTCGGGGTGTTCGCGATCGTCGCGGCGTCGCGCGGGGACTATTCCCGGGCCGGCGCCTACGTGGTGTTCGGGGCCGTGTGCGACGCGCTGGATGGTCGCATTGCCCGCGCCACGCAGACCGGCAGCCGGTTTGGCGAGGAGCTCGATTCGCTGGTCGACGCGATCTCGTTCGGGCTCGCGCCCGCGCTGATCATGTACTTCGCGGTCCTCAACCAGCAGGGTTGGGACTGGATCTTCACCTTCCTGTTCGCGATGTGCGCCGTGATCCGCCTGGCGCGCTTCAACGTCGAGCAGGCCGGACGCAAGAAGACGCACTTCCGCGGGTTGCCGAGCCCGGCCGCGGGCACGACGCTCGCGACGTACTACTGGTTCTCGCAGACGCCGCTGTACACGCAGACGATGATCGCCGACCTGCCGTGGCATGTGATGCTGCGGTACATCATGCTCGGGCTCGGCTTCCTCATGATCAGCAACGTGTCGTACGCGGCGGTGCCGACGGTCGGGTATCGGACGATCAAGGAGATCCTCGGATCGCTCCTCGTCGTCGGGACCATCATTGGCGTCATCTTCCTTCCCAAGCAGTTCTTCTTCCCGGCCCTGATGGGCTACGTGCTCTACGGCCTGGGGCGCACCGTGTTGTTTGGCCTCCTCGGACGCCTGCCCGCCGAGGAGCTCGACCCGTCGATCACGGACGGGGACCCCGACGACCGGAGGCGCCGTCGGCGTCGCCGGCGGCGGCAGGACTCCGACGTCCCTCCCTCGCCTCCCACTCTACCTAACGCCTGAATGCCTCGCTACCGCGTCGCCGTGCACATTGTCCCGCGCCAGGGAATCCTGGACCCCCAGGGGAAGGCTGTGCGCGATGCCCTTCACACCCTCGGCTTCGGCTCGGTGGTCGATGCACACGTCGGTCGGCACCTCGTGCTCGACGTCGATGCGGCCTCGGATGCCGAGGCGACCGCCGCCGTGCGCACGATGTGTGACAAGCTCCTCGCGAATCCCGTGACCGAGGACTACGAAATCGCCGGGGTACAGGCCGCATGAAGTTCGGCATCGTCCTCTTTCCGGGCACCAACCGCGACGGCGACGCGTGGGATGCCGTGACGGGGCCGCTCGGCGCATCCGCGGTGCGGCTCTGGCACAAGGATCACGACCTGCAGGGCGCGGATGTCATCATCCTGCCCGGTGGGTTCTCCTACGGGGACTACCTGCGCGCCGGGGCCATCGCTCGCTTCAGCCCCATCATGCAGGAAGTCGTCGCGCATGCGCGCGCTGGCGGCCCCGTGATCGGGATCTGTAATGGCTTCCAGATCCTCTGCGAGGCGCACCTGCTCCCGGGTGCCCTGCTCCGCAACGCGTCCCTGCAGTTCCGCAGCATGCCGGTCACGCTGCGGGTGGAGAATGCCAACACGCGATTCACCAACCAGTACAAGGCCGGCCAGCTGCTCCGCGTTCCGATTGCCCATGGTGACGGCCGCTTTGCCATCGACGCGGATGGCTTGCGCGCGCTCGAAGACGCCGGCCAGGTGGTCTTCCGCTATGTCGATCGCAACGGCCAGGTGACCGACGCGGCGAACCCCAACGGTTCCCTCGACAACATCGCCGGGATCATCAACGCCGGCGGGAACGTGATGGGGCTCATGCCACATCCCGAGAACGCCATCGACCCACTCCTCGGATCCACCGACGGGCTGGGGATCTTCACCTCCATTCTTGCACACGTGGCTGCCTGACCGGCGCCCTTCCATCCCGACTCCTACTCCCGATCCACGTCATGACCGACTCCAAGCCGACACGCAACGAAGACGAGTACTTCGTCAAGAAGGACGCGGAACTCATCAAGGAGCAGCGCGCGCGCCTCGACGCCGAGCGGGCGCGTGCCGAACGTCGCTCGCACTTCATGAAGTGCCCCAAGTGCGGCGCCGACCTGCAGGAAGTGGACTTCCACCACATGAAGATCGACCGCTGCTCCGAGTGCGGCGGGCTCTGGCTCGACAAGGGTGAGATGGAGATGCTCGAGCACGTGGACCAGAGCGCGGTGCGCGGGTTCATCCGCTCGCTCTTCGGACTGAAGTAGATGGGAGCCACGCCCCGCCCCGGCGATCCGGCAATCACGCCGGCCCTTGTGGCCGACCACGGCCTGACCGCCGACGAGTACGACCGCCTCGTCGCGATGCTCGGCCGCACCCCGACCCTCACGGAAGTCGGGATCATCAGCGCGCTCTGGAGTGAGCACTGTTCGTACAAGCACTCACGTCCGGTGCTCCGGACGCTGCCCACGAAGGCGCCACACGTGTTGCAGGGCCCCGGCGAGAATGCCGGGGTCATCTCGATCGGGGATGGCCTTGCCATCGCCTTCAAGATCGAGTCGCACAACCATCCGAGCGCGGTGGAGCCCTACCAGGGCGCAGCGACCGGCGTCGGCGGGATCCTGCGAGACGTCTTCACCATGGGCGCCCGCCCCATCGCGCTGCTCAACTCGCTCCGCTTCGGGTCGTTGGAGAGCCCGCGTGTGCGCTGGCTGGTGGCTGGCGTCGTCAAGGGGATCGGCGACTACGGCAATTGCGTCGGCATTCCCACCGTCGCGGGTGAAGTGGTGTTCGACCCGTCCTACGAGGGGAACCCGCTGGTGAACGCGATGTGCGTCGGGCTGCTCAAGGAGTCCGACCTCATTCGGGCGAAGGCCCAGGGCGTGGGCAACCCGGTGATCGCCGTCGGCGCGCGCACGGGACGCGATGGCATTCACGGAGCCGCCTTCGCGTCGGAAGACCTGTCCGAGGCCTCCGAGGCGAAGCGGCCACAGGTGCAGGTGGGCGACCCCTTCACCGAGAAGCTGCTCCTCGAGGCGAGCCTCGAGTTGATCACGAGCGGGCACATCGTCGCGATCCAGGACATGGGCGCGGCCGGCCTCACGTCGTCGTCCGCGGAGATGGCGGAACGCGGGGACGTCGGCGTCACGATCGACACCACCAAGGTGCCGGTGCGCGAGCCGGGGATGACGCCGTACGAGATCCTGCTCTCCGAATCACAGGAGCGCATGCTCGTCGTCGCACGCCGCGGCCATGAGAACGAAGTCCGCGCGATCCTCGAGAAGTGGGACCTGGTGGCCGAAGTGATCGGCGAGGTCATCGCCGAGCCGGTCTACCGCGTGACCGAAGGAAGCAAGGTCGTGGCGGAGTTCCCGGGGTCACGCCTGGTGACCGACTGCCCCGTGTATCATCCCGAGGCGCGCGAGGGCGAAGAGGTTCAGCGGTTGCGCGCGATGGACGTCCACGCGATCGCCGAGCGGCCGGAGGAATCCGACCCGTTCTGGACCCTCGAGCAGTTGCTCTCGAGCCCAACGATCGCCAGCAAGACGTGGATTCACCGGCAGTACGACTCCACGGTGCGCGGGCAGACGGTGGTCGGCCCCGGGCACGGGGACGCGGCCGTGGTACGCATCCCGGGCACCACGAAGGCCATCGCCCTCAAGACGGACTGCAACGGCCGCTACGTGTATCTCGAGCCGCGCACGGGCGGGCGGATCGCGGTGGCCGAGTGCGCCCGCAACGTGGCATGCACCGGGGCGCGGCCAATGGCCATCACCAACTGCCTCAATTTCGGGAATCCCAAGCGCCCGGAGATCTTCTTCCAGTTCCGCGAAGCCGTGGGGGGCATGGGCGACGCCTGCACGGCCCTCGGGACGCCGGTGACCGGCGGCAACGTGTCGTTCTACAACGAGAGCCCGGGGCGCGCCGTCTTCCCGACGCCGACCATTGGCATGGTCGGGCTCATCGATCATGTCGAGCAGAGTGTGGGTGGTGCCTTCACCACCTCCGGCGACGCCATCGTCCTGCTGGGCGAGCCCACCGATGAGCTGGGCGCCAGCGAGTACCTGTCGCGGATCCATGGCGTGACGGCGGGCGCGCCACCGCGGTGCGACCTCGAGCGTGAGCGGCTCCTCGTCGACGTACTGCTCTCGGCGATTGGGGCCGGCCTCGTGCGCTCGGCCCACGATTGCAGCGACGGCGGCCTCGCGGTCGCCCTGGCCGAGAGCGCGATGATGAACGCGGACGCGCCGCGCGGCTTCAGCGTGGACCTGTCGGCATTCACGTTGCCCTCGCGGGCGCTGTTGTTCGGCGAGGCGCAGGGACGGGTGGTCGTCTCGACCCCTGATCCACAAGCGGTGTTGCAGGTGGCGGCCCAGCGTGGCCTTCCGGCGTTCGTGCTGGGAACTGTCGGCGGGATCGGCGAGGATGTCGCGTTCCAGGTGGGTAGCAAGCGGCACACGACGTCGATCGCCCGGTTGGCCACCGCGTTCCATGACAGCATCCCGAACCTCATGGCTCGGGTGGCCGTCTCGTCGGATGACGCCGCCCCGGCCGGGAGTACGCGCTGATGTGCGGGATCTTTGGAGTGTACGGACGCCCGGATGCTGCGGCCATCACGCACCTGGGCCTCTATTCGCTGCAGCATCGCGGGCAGGAGTCGGCGGGCATCGTGGCCGTCGACGGCGA
>JAEUJK010000631.1 GCA_016794735.1 Gemmatimonadota bacterium
CGGCGATCGGGCGGGATGGCCGATGTGGTGATGGTGCGGGGGGACGGGCAGCTCGGACTCACCGAGGATTACCTTTCGGTTCGCGTCGCTTCCGGGGTTCGCCCCCGCGGCCGTGGGGAACGTTTCCCCGCGAGGCTGGAGCGGCTCGATGACGGTTCCCTGATCGCCACTCCGCTCGCCCCATGACCGATTCACGCGCCACGGTCTACATCGAGACCTACGGCTGCCAGATGAACGTGAGCGACACCGAGTTGATGCTCGGCAAGCTCGCGGCGGAGGGGTACGCCCCGGTGGATGGCCCCGAGGGGGCCGATGTCATCCTGCTCAACACCTGTGCGATCCGCGATCACGCGGAGCAGCGCGTCATTGGCCGGCTCGGGGAGCTCAAGCGCGCGATGAAGCCCGGCAGTGTGGTCGGGGTCACCGGATGCATGGCGCAGCGCCTCGGTCCGCAGCTGCTGACCCAGGCGTCGCACGTGTCGATGGTCGTTGGTCCCGACGGTTATCGCGCGCTCCCGCAGCTCGTCGCGCGTGCGCGCGCTGGCAGCCGGTCGGTCGAGACGTCGTTCGACCTCGAGGAGCACTACGAGGACTTTGCCCCGCAGCGACTCGATCGCGTACGGGCGTGGATTCCGGTGCAGCGCGGGTGCGACTACAAGTGCACGTATTGCATCGTGCCGTTCACGCGCGGACCGGAAAGGAGCCGGGCGCTGGCCGATGCGGTGCGCGAGGCGGAGCAGGTCGTGGCGGACGGCATCAGCGAGGTGACGTTGCTCGGCCAGACCGTCAACTCGTACCACGATGGCACCCACGACTTCGCCGACCTGCTGCGCGCGGTTGGGGCGGTACCCGGGCTGCGTCGCCTGCGCTTCACCAGCCCGCACCCCAACGACTTTTCGGACCGCGTGATTGCGGCGATGGCCGAGGTGCCCACGGTCTGCGAACATGTGCACCTGCCCCTGCAGTCGGGGTCGAGTGCGGTGCTCAAGCGCATGTTGCGTCGGTACACCCGCGAGGAGTACCTGGCGTGCGTGGCTCGCCTGCGCGCAGCGATCCCGGGGCTCGCCATCACGACCGACGTGATCGTTGGCTTCCCGGGCGAGACCGAGGCGGACTTCGTCGAGACCCTCGAGGTCGTGCAGGAAGTCGGCTTCGACGACGCCTTCACCTTCAAGTTTTCGCCGCGTGATGGCACGCCGGCCACGCGGTTGCCGGCCGACCTCACCGTGCCTGACGAGGTGGCCTCCGAACGCCTCAACCGACTCATTGCCGTGGTGCGGGCCGGGTCGCGCCAACGCAACCTCGGGCTGCTCGGCCAGCGTCGTGAAGTGCTGGTGGAGAAAGCGGCGCGGCGCGGCGACCTGATGCAGGCGCGCTCGCGCGACTTCAAGACGGTGCTCGTGAGCGGCGACGAGCAGTCCCTGGGCCGCTACCTCACCGTCGAGCTGACGGGGACGACGGGCTCCACCTTCACGGGGACTCCGGTCGCTGAGCGTCAGGCCCTGCCGGTCGCGCGGTAGGGGATAGGCCTCCCGGGACGGGCGCGCCGTGGGCCAGCGCGCCGGTTCCGTTTCACTCCGGGTCACCTGTGCGCCGCGTCACAGACGCGGGGCATCCGCCGGCACGACGTGTCCCGCGACGAGGCAAGATCGTCTAGCGGACGGTGCCGATGCTGCCATGAAGAACGCGCTCGAGGAAATTGCTGCCGATGTCTTTGAACAACTCCGCCGTCGCAACGCGGGGTTTTGTTCGTGTGCGCAATGCCGAGATGATGCGATCACGCACGCCCTCAACAAGATCCGTCCACGCTACATCAGCGGGTCGCCGGTAGGCTCCGCGGTGACTCGTGTGGCGTTGTCGCAGTGGCAGGCGCGTGCGGAACTCTCCGTCGTGATGATCGACGCGATGCGACGCGTGCACCTGCACCCGCG